>NZ_JANGBE010000004.1:0-162104 GCF_024462255.1 Flavonifractor sp. DFI.6.63
GGCCGCCGCGTGCCACGCGGCGGCCCCCTCTGCGCGTTATGGCCCGTCGCCTCCGGCAGGGGGAACCGCGCCGTTGACCAGCGCAGCCGCCTCCTCCGGCGAAAGGCCCTTGAGCGTGTAGCGCACGGACGCCGCTCCGGCGTCCACGGTAAACTGAAAGCGCCAGCCGGGAACGTCTCCGGCGTCGTCCTCCACGTAACGCCCGAACGTCTTCAGCGCTTCGGCCGTGACCGCGCCCGCTTTGAGATCCGCTGCGGGCAGCGAGGCCGAGGTTGGAAAGCGGGCCACCGACAGCTCCACGTAATCGTATCCCCGGCTCCAGGAGGCGAAGAGCGTATCGACGTCCCGCATGGTCTGCCTGCCGCCGCTTTCAAATGCAAACCCTTCCGGCAGTTTAGCGGGCAGCCAAGCGCCCAAAGGGTCGGCCCGCAGATCCTCCAGCGACAGGTCCGTTCTGCGGCTGGCGTATACCAGCGCACCCTCGTCGGGCTCCAGCCCCTCGACGGTAAAGCCGCCGTAGCCGATCTGCCGGACCGCCAGCGCCGCCAGCCGCGCCGCTTCGTCCTGGTCCCGGCTGGTACACTGGAAGCGCACGCCGGTATCTCCGCACATAAAGTCCGCATAATAGCGCCAATCGCCGCTGCCCACGTCGGTGTAATAGAGGGTAACGGCAGTGCCGTCATATTCCGTCTGCTCCGCCTCCTCATAGGCCACGTCGGTGGGCGGCAGGCCGCCGGACGCCAGCCAAAGCTCGATCTCGGCGCTGGAGCCGTCGCGTTTTCCCGTGATCGCCGCCCACAGCAGCGCCCCGCCGCCGTCGATCCAGGCGTTTCCACCCAGAGCAAAACCCTCCCATCCCAGGGTCCAGGGCGCCTGCTCCGTACCGCCTACCGCCCTTACGATGTCCTCCGCCGTCAACCGGTACACGGAATAATCCGCAGGCGGGGCATAGTCGAGCTCCAGGTGCTTTGAGAAATCGCAGTACGTGAATTCCAGCGCCGGCAGACTAAAATCAGAATGGTGCTGTCCCGCAAAGGGGTCCCCCACCTCCAGAACGTATTCCGCCCCCGCCTGCGGCGCCCGGGTGGACGCGGCCCCGGTCTCGACGGGCGCCGGAGACTGTGCCGCTCCGGCGCTGGGACGCGGCAGCCCCCCTGCATGCCGTATCGGATAAGCCGCCAGCGCCAGTACACCGCAGGCCGCCACCGCCGCCGCCCAGCGGCTGGGACGGCGCGCCTTCGGCGCAGGCCGGGTACGCCGCGTTCTGTCCAGCGCCTCCATCAGCCGTCGGTGCTGTGCCTCGCTCAGGCGGACTCGGTCAAAATAGGAACGGTAGCCGTTCATTACGTCTCTCCTTTCAGCAATTCCCGCAGGCGGGCGCGGGCCCGGGTCAGCCGGGAGCGGACGGTCCCCTCCCGCTCCCCGGTCAGAGCGGCGATCTCCGCCGTCGGGTAGCCCTCATAATAATAAAGGTGGATCACCGCCCGCTCCTTGGGCGGCAGAGCGGATATCTCCTCCAGCGCCAGGCGCTCCTCCTCAGCGGCGGCGGGATACGTATCCAGCAGGGGTGTTGTGCGCCTCCGCCAGGGCGCGCGCAGACGGCTTTTGCAGCCGTTTATCAGCACCCGCAGCAGCCACGCCCGTTCATGCTCCCCGCTTGCGAAGGCGGGGGCTTTCTCCAGATATTTGACAAAGGCGTCCTGTACCGCGTCCTCCGCCTCATGGCAGTCGCCCAAAATGGCAAGGGCGGTGCGGTACATGGCGTGTTCATAGGTACAGACCAGAAGTTCCAGCCGGCCGGGGTCTGTCATCTTCCCTCCCCCTTTCACTCTATATACGCTTTTAGACGGCAAATTGCTGCAAACGCGGCACAGATTTGCGCAAAAACCGCGGGACGGAAATCCGTCCCGCGGTTTTTGCAAAATGCCTTCCATCTTTTCCGGTAAGCCGCCATGTCACTTGGCCGCAGCGGTCAGCGCCGTCACGTCGTCCTTCCCGACGACCAGAACACGCCAAACAAAGACGGCCAGGAACAGCGCGGCCACGACAAGGCCCACAGGGTAGGCAACGGCTGTGGACAGCCCCAGGCACTCCGGTGCCTGGAAGAAGTAGGTCACGGACACCGCAGACATAAACGTGGCGGGCAGCGCCGCGATCAGGCAGGCCTTGGGCGGGAACCCGTATTTGTGCAGGAACACCGCGCCGGTCCACAGCACGATCATGGCCAGGGTCTGGTTGGCCCAGGAAAAATAGCGCCACAGCACATCCCAGGGCAGCGCCAGAGCGATGAGCGCACCCACGGCCAGCAGAGGCACGGACAGCGCCGCACGGGGGCCGGTCCTGGACTGATCGATGTGGAACCAGTCTGCGATGGTCAGCCGTGCGGAACGATACGCCGTATCACCGGAGGTAATGGGACAGGCGATCACGCCGATCATCGCCAGCACGCCGCCCACAGGCCCCAGCAGCGTAGTCGAGATCTCGTACACCACATCGCCCGCGCCGCCGGCGGCGATGGCTGTGGTCAGGCCGCTCATGCCGTCCAGCAGAGAGCCGTGATTGGTATAAAAGGTGACGCCGGCGGCCGCCCAGATCAGCGCGATAACGCCCTCAGCCACCATCGCGCCGTAAAAGATGCCGCGGCCCTGCTTCTCGCTGGTGATGCAGCGGGCCATCATGGGGGACTGGGTGGCATGGAAGCCGGAAATCGCGCCGCAGGCCACCGTAACGAACATCATCGCCCACTTGGGCAGGCTGTTGGGATGCACCGCCGCCAGGGAAGCCAGCGTCAGCTCGGGCATGTCGGAGCCCCGGAGGAGAACGGTGGCGCCTCCGATACCGAGGGCCATGACAATCAGGCAGATACCGAAGATGGGATAGAGCTTGCCAATGATCTTGTCGATGGGCAGGAAGGTGGCGATCAGATAATAGACCATGATGGCCACCAGCCAGAACATGGTGCTCAGCGCCTCGGGCGTCAGCTTGGCCAGCAGCGCGGCGGGGCCGACGGAGAAGTTGACGCCCACCATCACCAGCAGGACCACGGAGAACACCCGCATGATGAAGGTGATGACCTTGCCCATATACAGTCCGACGACCTCGGAGATCGACTTGCCGTCGTTGCGCTCGCTCATCATGCCGGACAGAAAATCATGTACGCCGCCGCCCAAAATGGTGCCGAAGACGATCCACAAGTAAACGGACGGGCCCCAGCAGGCACCGGACAGCGCGCCATAGATGGGCCCCAGACCGGCTATATTCAGCAGCTGGACCAGGAAGATGCGCCAGGGCTTCATCGGAACGTAATCTACACCGTCGGGGTGGGCCACCGCGGGGGTGGGGCGGTCATCGATTCGGAAGATGCGCTCCACCAGCTTGCTGTAGGTCAAAAAGCCAACGATGAGCAGGGCCAGACATACAAAGAACGTGATCATGGATATTCCCTCCTCAAAAAAGATAGGGCGGCATGCCGGCTTCTTCTTCGAAGCCTCCCTGCCCCCTTTGACGACTACATTATAGTTCTCGCCCCGAAAAAGTCAAGTTGCTTTTTAAAGTTTTTTCGCGTTTTACGGCTTTTGACTGGATTTGATTGCCAATTGCAGCTGTTTTGTGCTATACTACTTTTGAAACAAGGAGGGACCGACATGCCCGACAATCCCAACGACCTGCGTCTGGCGGTGCTCATCGACGCGGACAACGCCTCCCGCACCGCCATGCGGGACGTGATGGCGGAGATCGCCGTTTACGGCACCCCTACCATCAAGCGCATTTACGGGGACTGGACCACCCCCAACATGGCCTCCTGGAAACCGATCCTGCTGGAGAACGCCATCACCCCCATCCAGCAGTACGGCTACACCACCGGCAAGAATTCCACCGATTCGGCCATGATCATCGACGCCATGGATATCCTTTACACTGGGGAGGTGGACGGCTTCGTGCTGGTCAGCAGCGATTCCGACTTCACCCGCCTGGCCGTGCGCCTGCGGGAGGCAGGCAAAAAGGTCTACGGCATGGGAGAGCGGAAGACCCCCTCTCCCTTCATCGTGGCCTGCGACAAATTCGTCTATATCGAGGTCATCCGTTCCGCCGCGGACCAGGCGCGGGCGGAGGAACAGGCCCGGACGGAGCCTCCCAGAGAAGAAAAGACCGCAAAAACCAAGAAAAGCTCCAAGAAAAAGCCGGAAGATCCCTCCCCGGCCCCCGAACCGGAGCCGTCCGCTCCCGGGCCCGCCGACGGCGTGCCGCCGGAGATCATTACGCTCATCGCGGACTCCCTGGATATGCTGGCCGACGAGGACGGGTACACCTTTATGGGGGATCTGGGCAATCTGCTGGTGAAAAAGCAGCCCGATTTCGATCCCCGGAACTTCGGCTTTTCCAAGCTCACCAATCTGGTACGCGCGCTGGACCGCTTCGAGGTGGACGTGCGCCAGACCAGTCTGCCCCACGTGAAGCACATCTTTGTCCGGGACAGGCAGCGCAAATAAAAAAGAACGGCGTTTCCCGGCAGGTCTGCCGGGAAACGCCGTTCCGCTTGCCAGAAAGCCCTTCGGAGTCTTTCCATCAGGGAGAGGACGGCCGTAAAGCCGCCGTTTTCCGCCTCATTCTTCCAGCGGAAACACGCTCCCCACCGCCGTGAGGGACTGGGCCAGATCGGACCGGTAATCGGGCGCCAGCGGGTCCAGGCTGTTGATCACCACGCCGCTGCTCCCCGCCCGGGCGGTGGAGTGGAGATACCGCCCCCCGCCCAGATACAGCGCCACATGTCCGGGGAAAAAGAGCAGGTCGGCCACGTCCATCGTTTCCCGGGGAATCTCCCGCACGGGGAAGCCGGGGACGATCTGCGCGTCCCGATACAGGAGCACGCCGTTTGCAAACCAGGCCATAAAGGCCAGGCCCGAGCAGTCCAGCCCCAGAGAGGACTTGCCGCCCCAACGGTACTGGACGCCCAAGTAGGCCAAGGCTGCGTCGGCCACCCGGCGGCGCAGGGCCGCCGGGTCGATTTGAGGCGCCGTTTCGTAGTATTCTTCCAAAAAATCACGTTTTGTATAGCCCGTCCGGCCGTCGGGAAGGGCCAGCTCCTGCCAGCCTTCCTCCGCCTCTCCCAGAGGGGCCGCCAGGCAGCCCCGCAGCAGCGTGGTCATGACGCATCCCTGGACGGCGGGGCGGTCCAGCACATCGGCGGCCGCCTTCCAGACGAGCCGCTTTTCCCGCTCCGCCCAGCGCGCCGCTCCCCCCTCCCCCACCGTCAGGGCCCAGGCGGGGGCAAACCCCTCATAGCGGTACCGGGTACGCACCCGGAACCACCCGGGGCAGGGCTGCTCCAGCAGTTCCAGGGGCCAGCCGCACAGCGCCTCGTCGGCCAGGGGCGCATCGGCCTGGGGACGGACATGGAGGGGGCAGATGGGAACGCAGACCACAGCTCTCATACAAAAATCCTCGCTTTCTCAGGCAGCATACGGTATACTATACATGCCTGCTGAAGAAGCCGCTTTGCGGTTTCTTCGCGCGGCAGCAGCCTTTTTTACACCCTTCAGGCCTTGCTGCAAAGCGGTGCCCGGCGGGGGCTCGCACGATCCCGTCCGCCCCCCGTACTCGAACAGGGGCAAAGCGCCTGAAACGCCCCGCCCCTCAAGGGCCGCGGCTTTGTTTCGTGCCCGCCTCGGAAAAGTCCGATCTATCGGACCTCTTCTCCGTTAGGATAAGCATAGGAAGGAGGAATGGATATGGCGAGAAGCCCCAACCAAAAACGCAAACTGCTCTGCCTGTGCCAGCTTCTCTGGGAGCGCACCGACGAGGAGCATCCCCTGACCGTACAGGAGCTCATCGACGCATTGGAGGGCATGGATATCCATGCCGAGCGCAAGAGCATCTACGATGATATGGAGACGCTGCGCACCTTCGGCCTGGACGTGCAGAGCCGCAAGGGGAAGGCTCCGGGCTGGTTTCTGGGCGAGCGTCCCTTTGAGCTGCCCGAACTCAAGCTGCTGGTGGACGCGGTGCAGGCCTGCCGTTTTATCACCCGCAGGAAGAGCGACGCGCTCATCCGCAAGCTGGAGTCCCTCTCCAGCGTCCATCAGGCCCGCCAGCTCCAGCGGCAGGTCTATGTGGCCGGGCGTGTGAAGGCGATGAACGAGAGCGTCTATTACACCATCGACAAGCTCCATACGGCCCTCAACGCCCGCCGGGCGGTGACCTTCAAATACTTCGAGTACAACATGCGCAAGGAGAAGGTCTTCCGCCGGGACGGGAAGCGCTACGCCGTGTCCCCCTACGGACTGATCTGGGACAACGAGAATTATTACCTGGCCGGATTTGACCACGCCAGGCGCGAGATGCGCCACTACCGGGTGGACAAGATGGCGGAACTGGCCGTGACCTGCCTGCCTCTTCAGGGGGACGAGGCGTGCCGGAACTTCGATATTGCATCCTATTCCCAAAAACACTTCGGTATGTTTTCCGGCCGGGAGGGACAGGTGCGCCTGCGCTGCCGCAGCCACCTGGTGGGGGTGGTGCTGGACCGCTTCGGCCAGGAGGCCATTCTCATCCCCGATGGGGAGGATCGGTTCACCGTCACCGTCTCCGCCGTGGTCAGCCCCCAGTTTTTGGGCTGGATCTTCGGCCTGGGCGACGGGGTGGAGGTCTGTTCCCCGGCCTGGGCGGTGGACGAGCTGAACGCACAGCTGCAGGCCGTACAGCGCCTGTACCGGAAGGAGGAATCTCTGTGAACGGCATTCCGATCGACCCCTGCGGCACGGACACGGCAGACTGGGTCCACGACCGCATCCGGGCGTATAACGCCCAATATATCACCGACTGCGGCGAACTGAATTTCTGCGTCCGGGGGCCGGACGCAGCGCCGCTGGGCGGCATTGCCGCCTCCCGGGACCTGGACTGCGTGACGGTGGACTTTTTGTATGTGGAGCCCTCCGCCCGCGGGGACGGCCTGGGCGCCGCCCTGCTCCGCCGGGTGGAGGAAGAGGGACGGCGCCAGGGCGCCCGGCGCGTTCTGCTGAACACCTTTTCGTTTCAGGCGCCGGGCTTTTATGAAAAGCAGGGCTACCGCTGTTTCGGCGCTCTGGAGCCCTGCTTCGGGACACATGGACAATATTTTTTCTGCAAAGAGCTGTAGCGTCCCGCTGCGCCGCCGTCACAGCGCCATGCGCCAGTAATCGCACCGTGCGGTCTCCCGGAAGCCGCAGGCGGTATACAGTCCCAGCGCACGGTCGTTGACCGCGTCCACCTCCAGCCGGATGGGCAGCTCGGTCTCCCGCCGGACGCGCGCCAGGACCAGCGCCAGGATCGACCGGCCGATCCCCCGCCCCTGGAGGGCGGGCTCCACACAAAAGTCGCAGAGGTAGGCCTCCCCGCCCTCGGTGTTGCAGAATAGGTGCCCCGCCACGCGTCCATCCAGCCGCGCGGCATAGCCGCTCACAGCAGGCGCGGTAAAAAAGCGCTCCACCTTCTCTCTGGAATCGGCCGCCGCGTCCCCGAAGGCGGCGGCCGAGAGCTCCGCCAGCCGGGGCAGCAGTTCCCGCGTCGCCGGCTCCAGCTCCAGAGGCAGGACCGGAACGGCCGGCGCAGCCGTCCGGTCATATTCCATCAGATATTCCGTATGGTGGCGCTCCACTGGAAAGCGCTTGAGCACTTCTCCCCCGCTGGCGCACACCGGCTCGTGGAAGAACAGCACCGAAGAGACGCCGAAGCGTTCCAGCTCTGCCCGGGCGGCGGCAAAGAGCGCGGTAAAGCGCCCCTGCCGCCGCAGGTCGGGGCGGACGAAGGCGGTTACCTCCGCCTCCCGCGCATCCGGCTGGAACAGCGTCAGAACGGCCGCCAGCGCCTGCCCCTCATAGCCCAGGAAAAAGCAGTCCATCTCCCCAAAGTGGTTGAGCTCCCCCGAAAGGAACACGCTGTGTCCAAAGGGCTCCGCCCGGCGGCAGGTCTCCTGCAGGGACCGGATCTGCTCCTGCTGCCGCGCCGTCAGGGCGTGGGTCTGGATCCATTTCATCGCGCTTTCTCCTTACCAATCCAGGCGCATGATATGCTCCGCGCCGAATACCTGCCCGGTGAAACGAAAGCCGGCGCGCTCATAGAGCGCCACCGCCGCCGCGGCCTGCCGATGCACGCCCAGAAAGACCCGGCTGCGGGTGGCGTCGGCACGCATCCGCTCCAACACAAGCGCAAGCGCCGCCGTACCGCAGCCTCTCCCCTGGAAGCGCGCGTCCACCATCAACCGGTAGATCCACCACTCCCCGTCGTCCCGGTCCACGCAGTACATAAGAAAGCCCACCGGCGTTTCCCCGTCATAGATGGCCAGGGGAATACACTCGCTCTGCACTTTGGACTGGGCGATGGAAACGGCGTTGGGGGTACAAAACTCCGCCTGCTCCGGCCGGACGGACAGGTCGATGACGTCCCAGAATTGTTCCATATGAATTTCCTGTAGTGTGATCATTTGCAGTTCTCCTTTCCAATTTGGGCGCAAAAAGGCCCGGGGCGGATCGCTACCGCTCCGGGCCCTTTTTCACTGCAGCTGCGAAATGCGCAGAACATCACACGGCAGAACGGGCAGGGAGCGGCACGGTTTTGACGGTCTTTTTCATATGCCCACTCCCTTTCATTTCCTTTGTCGGCAGAACCTGCCGCCCGTTCACTATACCACGGCATCGCGCACCCGTCAAGCCCTCATTCCCAGTTTTTCCAGACCTCGGGCTGATAGCCCACGGTGGCCTGCCTGCCGTTGCGGACGATCGGGGTCTTGAGCAGGCGCGGGTCGGCCAGCAGCTTCTCCAGCTTGTCCGCGTCGCAGGCCAGATAATTCAGCAGGGCCGCATCCGGGTGCTTGGGGTCAATGAGCGCCTGCAGCCCCACGGCGTTCTTCACGCTGCTGAGCTCCCCGGGACTGATGCCGTACTTCACCAGGTCGATGGATTGGAACTTGACCCGCCGCTCCTTGAAATACCGCTCAGCCTTCTTGGTATCAAAGCATTTGGATTTGCCGAAGATCTGAAGGTTCATGTCCCTATTCCTCCACAAACACAAAACGGGGGCCGGAATAGCCGTCCCGCTCCACAAGTTCGCCCCACATGGCCGCCGGACGCACCCACACGCCCCCCTCGCCGTAAAGGGCCTGGTAGACCACCATGCGTTCCAGCGTCTCCGAATGGCAGGCGGTCGTGAGCACACGGTATTCCTTTCCCTTGAAATGCCGGTATTTCCCCGGACGAATCTCTTCCATATCGGCCTCCGAACCAACTTTTTGCTCATTTTAGCACAGTCTTTCCAGAAAGACAAGTTTGACGGGCTAAATCCCCTGCAGACGGGCAATACTAGCGGAAAACGCCTGA
The DNA here is from genome assembly GCF_024462255.1 of Flavonifractor sp. DFI.6.63. Lineage (NCBI taxonomy): Bacteria > Bacillati > Bacillota > Clostridia > Eubacteriales > Oscillospiraceae > Flavonifractor > Flavonifractor sp. DFI.6.63. The sequence continues at coordinate 9,351 of NZ_JANGBE010000004.1, forward strand.
AAGGATGGTTTCCGTTTGAAAGCCGTGATTTTGGCCGGGGGAGAGGGGACGCGTCTGCGCCCTCTGAGTCTGGGACTGCCCAAGCCCATGACCCCCCTGTTCGACAAGCCCGTGATGGAACACATCATCTCCCTGCTGCGCCGCAGCGGCATTACTGAGATCGCCGTCACGCTCCACTACATGCCCCGGGCGGTCACCGATCATTTTGGGGACGGGGCCGTCCAGGGCGTGCACCTGCGCTACTTTACCGAGACGGAGCCCCTTGGTACCGCGGGCGGCGTAAAAAACTGCATGCCCTTTTTGGGGGACGAGGACTTTCTGGTCATCAGCGGCGACGCGGTGTGCGACCTGGACCTGAAGCAGGCCATGGACTTCCACGCCACCCGCCGCCCGGCGGCCACCCTGGTGCTCCACCGGCACCCCACGCCTCTGGAATACGGCCTGGTGCTCACCGACCCGGAGGGCCGGGTGGAGCGTTTTGTGGAAAAACCGGCCTGGGGACAGGTCGTCACCAATCAGGTCAACACCGGCATCTATCTGCTCACCCGGCGCGCCATGGATCTGGTGCCCGAGGGCAAGCCCTTCGACTTTGCCCGGGACCTGTTTCCAGCGCTGATGGAGCGCGGCGAGGCCCTGTACGGCTGTGTGAGCGAGGGCTACTGGTGCGATATGGGAGACTGCAGGGCCTATCTGGACTGCGTGGCCGACGCGCTTTCAGGCAAGGTGAAGCTGGACCTGGGCGCGGCCCGGGTGGCGCCCGGCATCTGGTCGGCCAGTCCTCTGCCTGCCGATGTGGAACTGGTGCCCCCCTGCTATCTCGGCGCCAACGTGACCGTAGGCCCCGGCTCCCTCATCGGCCCTCACGTAGCGTTGGGCGCGGGAAGCACCGTGGGCAAGCGCGCGCTGGTCCAGCGCAGCGTGTTCCACGGCGCATCGGCGGGCGACCGCACCACACTTTACGGCGCCATTCTGTGCAAGGATGCCCGTGTCCATACCGGAGCCGTCCTCAACGAAGGCGCGGTGCTGGGCGAAGGGGCCGCAGCCGGCCGGGACGCGATCCTGCTGGAGGGGGCCAGGGTCTGGCCCCGCCGGGTGGTGGGCGGCGGGGTGCGGCTGGGCGCCTGCCTGACCTCCGGCTCCCTTTCGGGGCCCCCCTCCTTTTCCGACGGTGGGATCCTCCGGGGCTCCATTGGGGAAGAGCTGACGGCAGAGGTGCTGCTCCTGCTCGGCGGTGCCCTGGGCGCCGAAGGCACGGTAGGCGTCGGCCACTGCGGCGGCGAGGGCGCCCGGATGCTGGCCCAGGCGGCCTGCTGCGGCGCCTGCGCCGCCGGGGCCAAGGTATTGGAGCACGACGCCGCCGGCCCCTCCGCGGCGGCCTGGCTGGCGGAAAACTGGTCCCTGCCGGTCTCCCTGTTCGTGGAGCAGGTGGAGGACATGGCCTACCTGCGCCTCTTCGACCGGCAGGGCCTGCCCCTTGGCCGGGCCAGGGAGCGCAAGCTGGAGGGCGCCCTTCTTCGGGGCGAGCAATCCCGCGTCCCGGCCTGCCGGGTAGGGCGGCGGGAGATCGTCTCCGGCGTGGGGGCGGCCTATTCCGCCGACGCCGCCCGCCGCGCCCGTCTCAGCCGCGCCCCCCTGCGGCACACGGAGGTATCGGTGCTCGGCCGGACGGCGGCTGACCGGTACCTGGCAGAGGCGCTGTCCGCCCTGGGCTGCTGCGTAGGCCGGCAGGCCCGGCCCGGCGTGCCCGCATTTCGCACCCAGCGGGGCGGCCTGCGGCTGCTGGCCTGGGACGAGGAGGGCGAACCGCTCTCTCCCGAGGTCCTGCTGACCATCGTGGCGCTCATCGAGTACGAGGCGGGCGAAGGGAACGTGGCCGTCCCCCCCGACGCCCCCGCCGCCATCGACGCCGTGGCCGAAGCCTTCCACGGCAGCGCTTTGCGCCTGAACCGGGACGGCGAGCGCGCCCGGGCGCGCTATGCCCAGCTGCCCTGGCTGCGGGACGCCCTGTTCGCCGCCTGCCGTATCTGCGCCCATATGGGCGTGACGGGCGAGCGGCTGCACGCGCTGGCCGGAAGGGTCCCCCATTTTTCCCTCTGCCGCCGGGAGGTGGCGCTCCGGGGCGACCGGGGCGCGGTGATGCAGGCCCTGGCGGAGGGCCTGCCCGGACTGGAGGATACCGGAGCGGGACTGCGCCTGCGGCAGGGGGAGAGCTGGGTGTATCTGGCCCCGCTCACCCGGCGCGCGGCCCTGCGGGTGGTCGGCGAGGCCGTCAGCGCGGAGCTGGCCCGGGAGCTGTGCGATTTTTACGCCGGAACGGTCCGGGCGCTGGACCCTGATCCGTCCGGCCAAAAATAAAGGTATACTTTTCCTGCAAATTGTGGTATACTGATATTGATTGATTTGGCTTTATGCGCGGCAATCGCGCTTTGATAAGGCAGGACACAGCGGGCATACCTTGCGCCAGGCGGTCTGGTGCAGCCCTTTTTCCCGGCGAGGCAGGGCCGGGAAGAACGGGTCGGCGACCGCCTTTCTTTTGGTGCGCCCAAAGCCGCCGCTGTGTCCTTACATACCGTTTGATAACGTTCAATTTGAAAAGGAGTGTTCCATACTTTTATGGCAGAAAAACTGAAAATTATTTCCCTGGGCGGCCTCAACGAGATCGGCAAGAACCTGACCGTATACGAATACGGCGGGGATATGATCCTCGTAGACGTGGGCATGGGATTTCCGGACGACGACATGTACGGCATCGATGTGGTCATCCCGGACTTTACCTATCTCATCAAAAACCGCGAGCGCATTCGGGGTATCTTCCTGACCCACGGACACGAGGACCACATCGGCTCCATCCCCTACTTGCTGCGGGACGTGAACGCCCCCATCTACGCCACCCGCATGACGGCGGGCCTGGTAAAGCTGAAGCTGGAGGAGCACCGCCTGCTGGACAAGACCAAGCTCATTACCTGCGAGGCGGGCGAGGTCGTCCGCGCGGGCAAATTCTCCGTGGAATTCATCCACGCCAACCACTCCATCGCCGACGCGGTGAGCTTCGCCATCAAGACCCCCGTGGGCACGGTGGTCCATACCGGCGACTTCAAGATCGACCCCACACCCATCCAGGGCGGCATGATGGACCTGGGCCGCCTGGGACAGCTGGGCAAGGAGGGCGTGTTGGCCCTGCTGGCCGACTCCACCAACGTGGAGCGCCCCGGCTTCACCAAAAGCGAACGCAGCGTGGGCGCGTCCTTTGACGCACTGTTCCGGGGCTGTGAGCAGCGGATCATTGTCACCACCTTCGCCTCCAATGTGGACCGCATCCAGCAGATCATCGACGTGGCCGCGCGGTACGGACGGAAGGTGGCCGTCACCGGCCGCAGCATGGAGAACGCCATGCGGGTGTCCACTGAGTTGGGCTATATGAAAATACCGGACGGCGTGCTGGTGGACCTCAACCACATCAAGAGCCTGCCCAAACACAAGATCTGCATCATCACCACCGGCAGCCAGGGCGAGACCATGTCCGCCCTGACCCGCATGGCCTTCAACACCCACCGTCAGGTGGATATTCAGGCCGGCGACCGGGTCGTCATCTCCGCCTCCGCCATCCCCGGCAACGAAAACTCCATTGGAAGCGTCATCAATGAGCTCTACCGCAAGGACGCTGAAGTGGTCAATGAGCGGCTGGGCGCGCTCCACGTTTCCGGCCATGCCTGCCAGGAGGAGCTGAAGATCATCCATGCGCTGGTCAAGCCCAAGTTCTTCATCCCCCTCCACGGCGAGCAGCGGCATCTGAAGACCCACGCCAAACTGGCCCAGGAGATGGGGATGGACCCCCGGCACATCATCATCAGCGACATCGGCAAGGTCATCGAGCTGACGCCCAACTCCGCCAAGATCAACGGCACCGTGCCCGCCGGCCGGGTATTCGTGGACGGCTACGGCGTGGGCGATGTAGGCAGCGTGGTGCTGCGGGACCGCAAGCATCTGGCCGAGGACGGCATGATCGTGGTGGTGGTCTCCATGTCCGGCGAGGACGGAAGCGTCATCTCCGGCCCCGATATCATCACCCGCGGCTTTGTCTACGTGAAGGAGTCCGAGGGACTGATGGAGGAGCTGCGCCGGGTGGCTGTCAACGCCTTGGAAAACTGCCGGCGGGATTCCCGCTCCGACTGGGCCGCCATCAAGACCGAGGTCAAAAACGCCCTGTCCAATTTCCTCTACAAGAAGACCAAACGCAATCCCATGATCCTGCCTGTTATCATGGAGGTATAAGCGTTCCAGGAATCGGAAAGCGGAGGTCCGGCCAAAGGCCGGACCTCCGCTTTCCGATTCTTCTGCCGGGGGAACATCACAGGACCAGCTCGTAGAGCAGATAGTCCGTGGTACCAGTATCCTCATAGAACAGTTTCAGGGTGGTCCTGTACTGAAAGCCCATCGCGGTATACAGCTTCTGCGCGGGCAGGTTGGTGCCCAATACGTCCAGCCGCAGCGCCCGCTGCCGCTTTGTGCGGGCAATGTGGATCGCCTGCCTCACCAGCTGTTTGGCAAGCCCCCTGCCCTGGCGCTCCGGTGCAACCCCCAGGGCATGGATGACTGTGACCGCCTCCGCCGGGGCATCCACGTTCCACGCCACCCGCGCGTATCCATCCGTGCTGATATGGTTGAGCACCATGACGCCTGCCGGCGCCCCATCCAGGCGCCCCAAAAACAGCTCTCCTCTTGCAATGGACTCCCGCAGGAAGTCCTCGGTAGGGTAGACGCGCTTTTTCCAGCCGGGAGGGAACTCTGCATGCTCCATCCCATCGGTCAGCCGGTCATAGAAGTCCAGCACCATGGCGTATTCTCCGCGTACCGCGGCCTTTACCTCAAACATACCGCACCTCCTTATGTTCGATTTCGTTTTATTTTAATGCGTACTGAACAAAGCCAATTGGCTTTGTTCAGGTGCAAAGTCTTCTGGCAAATAAGCCAGAAAACCTTGCACCTTTCGCTGGAGCAATACGGCACTCCAGCAGAAATACGCATTGTAACAATGTCTCAATTTATCCAAAGGGCTACTTATAGCCCTTTGGATGAAATGATGCGGCAGCAGCCGCACGAACAAACCGCTTGGCGGTTGATTCAGCAGACATTATTTTAACACAGGCCGCAGCGCCTGGCAACCGGCGGCCAAGCTTGACTTTCCTCCTCCCGGGCGATACAATAAGCGAACGCTGTATCGTACGAACTCTGCTGAGAGGTGACTGTTTATGCCCGCCTATCTGGACAACGCCGCGACCACCCGTGTCTGCCCCGAGGCCGCCCGGGCCGCGCTGGAAGTGATGACCGAGGGGTTTGGGAACCCCTCCTCCGGTCATGCTGCGGGCCGCGCGGCGGCCGCGCGGCTGGCGGAAGACCGGGCCGTTGTGGCCCAGCGGCTGGGCTGCGCGGCGGAGGAGCTGTATTTCACCTCCTGCGGCACGGAGGGGGACAACTGGTCCATTCGTGCCGCCATGGAGTTCAACAAACGCCGGGGCAGGCATATCGTGGTATCCGCCATCGAGCACTCCGCCGTGCTGGAGCCGGTCCGCGCCCTGGCTGCCCAGGGCTGCGAGGTCACGTACCTCAAACCGGACAAGAGCGGGCGCATCCGCTGCGAAGATCTGCAGGCCGCTCTGCGGCCCGACACGGCGCTGGTATCCCTGATGCTGGTCAACAACGAGCTGGGCACCCTGCAGCCCGTGCGGCAGGCCGCCGAGGCCATCCGCCGCTCCGGCTGCCCCGCTCTGCTCCACACCGATGCCGTGCAGGCTTTTTTGAAGGTCCCCTTTACTCCGGCGGAGCTTGGAGCGGACCTGCTCACCGTCAGCGGCCATAAGATCCGCGCCCCCAAGGGGATCGGCGTTCAGTACGTCCGCCGGGGGCTGGAGCCGTCCCCCCTGCTGCTGGGGGGCGGTCAGGAGCAGGGCCGGCGCCCGGGGACCGAGCCCACCGCTCAGATCGCGGCCCTTGCCGCCGCCTGCCGCGCCTGGGACGATTCCTTCCCGGCTCACCTGTCCGCGCTGAAACAGTATGCGCTGGAAACCCTCGCGGCCGTCCCCGGCCTGGAGGTGGTCTCCGCCGGAGACGCCCCCCATATCTGTGCCGTCAGCCTGCCCGGCTATCCCAGCGAGATGCTGGTACGGGACCTGAGCGACCAGGGTGTATCCGTCTCCTCCGGCTCCGCCTGCCACAAGGGTAAGCCAAGCCATGTGTTTGCCGCGCTGGGCCTGCCCAAGCGCACCCTGATGGGGGTGCTGCGCATTTCCTTTTCTCCGGAAAATACCCGTGCCGATGTGGACGCCCTGCGGGATGGGTTGATCCAAATCACTAAAACCAGGATCGCAATGAGGTGACCGTTTGTTTTCTTACCTGAAACGCGGCCGCGGCTTTTACCGAAACGTGGTACTGCTGGGCCTGCCCATTCTGCTGCAAAATCTGACCACCACCTTTCTGGGCCTCATCGACACCTTCATGGTGGGTACCCTGGGCGAGGCCCCTCTGGCCGCCGTACTGGTGGCCAACACGCCGGTGTTTGTCATCCAGCTGGTCATCTTCGGCCTGCAAAGCGGCTCCTCGGTGCTCATCAGCCAGTTCTGGGGCAAGGGAGACACCGACTCCATCAACCGCGTCATCGGTCTGGGCTGTTATGCGGCGGGCGCCATCTCCGCGCTCTTCGCGGCGGTGATGTTTTTCCTGCCGGAGCAGCTGATGGCCGTCCTCACCGACAATGCCGAGCTGATCCCCCTGGCCGCCGACTACGCCCGCATCGTGGGCTTTTCCTATCTGTTCAACAGCATCACCGGCGTATATGTGGGGGCCCACCGCTCCATGGAAAACCCCAAGCTGGGGCTGATCGTCTTCTCCATCTCCATGTGTGCCAACACGGTTTTGAACTGGGTCTTCATTTTCGGCAACCTGGGCGCCCCGGCTCTGGGGGTCACCGGGGCCGCCGCGGCCACTCTGACTTCCCGTATCCTGGAGTTCGCCATCATGGCGGTCTACGCCCTGACCAACCGCCGCTTCCGCCTGCGCCCCGCCGCCATGCTCCGCCCCGGCCTGCCGCTGCTGCAAAAATTCATCCGCTACTCCAGCCCGGTAGTCCTCAACGAGACGCTGTGGGGCCTGGGCACCTCGGTCTACAAGGTCATCTTGGGCCACATGGAGGGCTCCACCGAGATCCTGGCCGCCCGCGCTCTGGCGGGCAACATCGAAGACATTTGCTCGGTGGCTGTGTTCGCCGTGGCGGGCACCGCCTCCATTATCATCGGCCGGGAGATCGGCGCGGGCCGGCGGGACACCGTCTATGAGGTGGGGGCCGCGCTGAATACGCTGGCCATGCTGTGCGCCCTGGCCATCGGGATCCCTATGGTCCTGTGCGCCTGGTTCGTCTTCCCCGGCCTGCTCTATCCCATCTTTCACCTCTCCGGCGCCGCCGGCTCCATCACCACTATGATGCTCACGTTCACCGGCATATTCCTGGCCCTGCGTTCCTTCAACTCCGTCAATATCGTAGGCGTGCTCCGGGGCGGCGGCGACGTGCGTGCCGCTACCGCCATCGATCTGATCCCGCTCTGGTGCGCGGCGATCCCGGCGGCGGCTTTCCTCGGGCTGGCGCTCCGCCTGAGCGTCTTTTGGGTCTTTGCGGGGATCGAGCTGGAGCAGGTCGTGAAGTTCGGTTTCGGCGTGCGGCGCTTCCGCTCCCGGGAATGGATCAACGACGTAACGCAATTTGCCAAATCAGAACCGGGGACGGCGTAACGCCGTCCCCGGCAAGAATCGAGCCCTGTCCGTCATGCATCCCTCTGTCGAAAAAGGCCAAAGGCCTTTTTCGACAAACTGCGGGGACGGCGTTACGCCGTCCCCGCAGACTGTCTTATTCTGATTTTGTGGCGCTCTCCAGCAGGGTGAGCGTCTTTTTTTCGCAGTCCAGCTCCGCGGGAACCCCGATGGGCAGCACACCGATGGGGGCGGCGTGGCCGAAATTCAAATTATAGAGGATGGGAAGCTCGCTTCGCCCGGCCTCTTCCGCCACCACCTGACGCAGGGCCTGCTTATACTCTTCATAGTAGGCCTCGTCCTGGGGCTTGCCGAACAGAATTCCGCTGACCGCGTCCAGGACCCCCTGGGCCGCCAGATTGCGCAGGGCCCAGGTAACGAAGGTGGGCGAGGGCTTATCCTCGCTGGTCTCCAGAAACAAAAGCGCGCCCCTCCATCGTTCCGGCGCGGGCCAGACCGGCGTACCGGCCGCCATCATGAACACGTCGATACAGCCGCCCAACAGAGGACCGCGCACCGTACCGCGCCCCTGAAGCAGCTCGTAGCCGTGCACGTCCGGCCGCAGGATCTTCCGCCGGTCCATATTCTCCTCCGCCCAGGGCACAAAGGTATCGCTCCAGAGGGGGCTGGGCTTGATCTGGTAACCCGCCGTATCCCCAAAAAGCACATCCCGCACCGCTTGGGCGGTATAATCGAACATGGCCCCGTACTCCCCGAATTCGCACAGGACGGAAGGACCGTAAAAGGAGGTCACGCCTGCCTTAAGCATCATAAAATGGTTGATGGTGGTATCGGAATAGCCCATAAAAATCTTGGGATGGGCGGAAATCACCGCATAGTCGATATAAGGCAGCAGCCGGATGGTATCGTCCCCGCCGATGGCGGAGAAAATAGCGGCGATGGAGTCATCCCGAAAGGCGTCCATCAGGTCCCGGGCCCGCAGCTCCGGATGCGCGTGGACAAAGGCCGCACCCTTCAGCGCGTGGGGCATGGGACGCACGCGCAGGCCGAAGTCCTCTTCCAGCCGCCGCTTTGCAATCAAATACCGGTGGAGCAGCTCCGCCTCCCCCAGGCCGCCCCAGGACAGGCTGACCACCGCCACCGTATCCCCGGCCTTCAGCCGCACGGGCCGCTTCATAATTCCAGCTCCATCCGGACGTCGGAGAGCTGGAACCACTTGTCCGAATACTCCACGTATTGAAAGCCGAAGTCCTCATAGAGCCTGAGCGCGTCCTTGAGCTTATGGTTGGAGGTGAGCACCATCCGGCGCTGCCCCGCGTCCCGGGCGGCCTGGATGACCGCTTCCATCAGCGCGCGGCCGACGCCTTTTCCGCGGAATTCCTCCCGCACCCCAAGCTTGAGGGCCTCGCACACGCCCTCCCCCTGGAGTTCCAGCATCACCATACCCACAATCTGCTCCCCCCACCGGGCCAGCAGCACCCGTCCGCCGTCCGCCAGGAAGCGCTCCGGCGCGGCCAGCATCTCCAGGTCCACCGGCTCCAGCAGGTCGTGCTCCAGCAGCCAGGGCAGGGAGATCTCTTCCAGCTCGTGTTGATAGCGGGGATCATAGTCGATGATCGCAAAGGCATCCACGTCGGTCAGCCCTCCTTTATTCTTCGTTTAGCATACCATAGGTTCCCCCGTGCCGTCAATCTCTCCTGCTTTCGCATTCCCGCGACTCAGGTGCGTTTTCCCGGCCCGCCCGCCCCGTTCATATTTAATTTACATCCGGCCTATTGACTTTTCGGGGGGACGGTGGTACATTATCTTTAGCACTCAGAGATGTTGAGTGCTAAAATCATACGGGAGGCGGCGCAAATGGATTTGACGGAACGAAAAAAGCGGATCCTGCGCGCCATCATCGAAAGCTACATCGAGACGGCGGAACCGGTGGGTTCCAAGGCCGTCGCCGCAAATATCGGCATAGAGGTCTCCTCTGCCACCATCCGCAACGAGATGGCCGACCTGGAGTCCATGGGGCTTTTGGAAAAACCCCATACCTCCGCCGGGCGTGTGCCCTCTCCCCTGGGGTACCGGCTGTACGTCAACGAGCTGATGGAAGAACATAAGCTCTCCATCCAGGAGACGCAGCGCATCAACCAGGCCCTGCGCATGAAGATGCGGGAGCTGGACCGGGTGCTCACCGAGGCGGGCCGCGTGGTGTCCCAGTTGACCAATTATCCCGCTTTCGCCCTCTCCTCCGGCTCCGGCCGGGTGACCATCCGCCGCTTTGACCTGCTGATGGTGGAGCGCAATGCCTTTATCATCGTGGTGATGACCGATACGAATATCGTGCGCAACCGGCTCATGCGCCTGCCCTCGGACTTGACCGAGGCCCAATTGCAGATGCTCAATACCCTTTTGAATACGACCTTCACGGGCCTGTCCCTGGAGGAGATCACCCCGGAGCTGATGCGGGTGGCCCAGCATGCCGCCGGCGAGGCTTACGGCCTGATCAGTCTGGTGGTCTCCTTTGCCATTGAGGTGCTGGAGGCGCTGGAACAGCGCACCGTACACACCTCGGGCATCACCCATCTGCTGGAGCTGCCGGAGTACCGCAGTCTGGACCGGGCCCAGCCGCTGATGAGCTACCTGTCCGACGAAAACGACCCCGCCCACTTCCCCATTCCCAAGGACAACCCCATGGATATCCTGATCGGCCCGGAAAACGTAGCCGACGCGCTGAAGGATTCCAGCGTGGTGGTGGCCAGCTATGACATTGGGGACGGCATGCGGGGCGTTATCGGCGTGGTGGGCCCCACCCGTATGGATTACGCCAAGATCACCGCCCGGCTTTCCTATCTGGCGGAAGGGCTCTCCCGGCTGTTCGGCCGGGGGGAGCTGCCCGGCGGCACAGACGATAAGAAATAGGAGATGACCTCTTATGCGCGAGAAGAACGAAATGCCCAAGGACGAATTGGAGCAGGAGCCGCCTGCGCCGGAAACGCCCGGAGCCGCCGCGCCGGATGCCGGAACGGACGTCCCCGATCCCCTGCTGGAGGAGCTGGAGACCCTGAAAAACAGTCTGGCCGATCAGGAGGATAAATTTCTCCGCCTGGCCGCCGAGTACGATAATTACCGCCGCCGCAGCCAGAAGGAAAAGGAATCCGCCTGGGCGGACTCCAAGGCGGAGACGGCCGCGGCTTTTCTGCCGGTATACGATAATCTGGAGCGGGCGCTCAAGCAGGAGACCAGCGACGAGGCCTACAAGAAGGGCGTGGAGATGACCATGGCCCAGCTGCGGGAAGTCCTCTCCAAGCTGGGTATCGAGGAGATCCCCGCCCTGGGCGAGGCCTTCGACCCCAATCTTCACAACGCCGTGATGCATGTGGAGGACGAGGCAGCCGGAGAAAATACCATCGTGGACGTGTTCCAGGCGGGCTTCCGCTCCGGCGACAAGGTCATCCGCTTTGCCATGGTGAAGGTCGCCAACTAGCCCGAAGCGCGGAGCAGCCGCCCGTCGCGGAGGGCGCGCAGCAGGACGCCCAAGCGCCCCGTCCGCGCCCCGGATTTCTTTTGTTAAAACAAAACCCTGATAAATATTGGAGGAACGGAATTATGTCTAAAATCATCGGTATCGATCTCGGTACGACCAACTCCTGCGTCGCCGTCATGGAGGGCGGCGAGGCCGTTGTCATCCCCAACGCGGAGGGCAACCGCACCACCCCGTCCGTGGTGGCCTTCTCCAAGGACGGCGAGCGTATGGTGGGTCAGGTGGCAAAGCGCCAGGCCATCACCAACCCCGACCGGACCATCTCTTCCATCAAGCGTGAGATGGGCTCCAACTACAAGGTGACCATCGACGGCAAGAATTATACGCCCCAGGAGATCTCCGCCATGGTGCTGGGCAAGCTCAAGGCGGACGCCGAGGCCTATCTGGGCCAGAGCGTCACGGAAGCCGTCATCACCGTGCCCGCCTACTTTACCGACGCCCAGCGCCAGGCCACCAAGGACGCCGGACGCATCGCGGGCCTGGATGTCAAGCGTATCATCAACGAGCCCACCGCCGCAGCCCTGGCTTACGGCGTGGACAAGGACTCCGACCAGAAGATCATGGTCTACGACCTGGGCGGCGGCACCTTCGACGTGTCTGTGCTGGAGGTCGGCGACGGCGTGATCGAGGTGCTGGCCACCGCGGGCAACAACCGCCTGGGCGGCGACGACTTTGACAAGTGCGTCATGGATTGGATGGCCGCCGAGTTTAAGAAGGACACCGGCATCGACCTGAGCGGCGACAAGGTGGCCATGCAGCGCCTGAAGGAGGCCGCCGAGAAGGCCAAGATCGAGCTTTCCGGCGTCACCTCCACCAATATCAATCTGCCTTATATCACCGCCGACGCCACCGGGCCCAAGCACCTGGACCTGACCCTGACCCGGGCCAAGTTCGACCAGCTGACCGCCCATCTGGTGGAGGCGACCGCCGGCCCTGTCAAGCAGGCGATGAGCGACGCCGGCCTCTCCTCGGGCGAGCTGGCCAAGGTCCTGCTGGTGGGCGGCTCCAGCCGTATCCCCGCGGTTCAGGACATGGTCAAGAAGCTCACCGGCAAAGAGGGCTTCAAGGGCATCAACCCCGACGAGTGCGTGGCCATCGGCGCGGCCCTGCAGGGCGGCGTTCTGGTGGGCGACGTGAAGGGCCTGCTGCTGCTGGACGTTACCCCCCTGTCCCTGGGCATCGAGACCATGGGCGGCGTGATGACCAAGCTCATCGAGCGCAACACCACCATCCCGGCCAAAAAGAGCCAGGTGTTCACGACCGCCGCCGACAACCAGACCTCCGTTGAGGTCCACGTGCTCCAGGGCGAGCGTGAGATGGCCCAGTACAACAAGACCCTGGGCCGCTTCAACCTGGACGGCATCGCCCCCGCCCGCCGCGGCGTGCCTCAGATCGAGGTCACCTTCGACATCGACGCCAACGGCATCGTCAACGTATCCGCCAAGGATCTGGGCACCGGCAAGGAGCAGCACATCACCATCACCTCCTCCACCAACATGTCCAAGGAGGACATTGACAAGGCCGTCAAGGAGGCCGAGCAGTTTGCCGCCGAGGACGCCAAGAAGAAGGAAGAGATCGACGTCCGCAATCAGGCCGACCAGGTGATCTACCAGACCGAAAAGGCTCTGGAGGACGCCAAGGACAAGATCGACGCCGGCGACAAGGCCACGGTGGAGGCTGCGCTGACCAAGCTGAAGGACGCCATGAAGGGCACCGACGTGGAGGCGATCAAGGCCGCCACTGAGGAGGCCAGCAAGGCTTTCTATCCCATCGCGGAAAAGATGTACCAGCAGGCCAATCCTCAGGGCGGCCAGGCAGGCCCTGACATGGGCGGCGCCAATTTTGCCGGCGGCGCTCCGGGCGGCAGCAATACCGACCCCAATGTGGTGGACGCCGACTACGAGGTCGTGGACGACGACAATAAGTAACGAATCCGAAAAGCGGCGGGGCGGAGATCGCCCCCCTACCAAAACGTAGGGCGGGGGCTTGCCCCCGCCGCTTTCCGCGTAAAGAGGTGAACACCAATGCCTGAACAAAAAAGAGACTATTACGAGGTCCTCGGCGTGTCCAAGGGCGCCACGGACGACGAGATCAAGAAGGCCTACCGGAAGCTGGCCAAACAGTACCACCCGGACCTGAACCCCGGCGATAAGGCCGCCGAGGCCAAGTTCAAAGAGGTCAACGAGGCCTACGAGATCCTCTCCGACAAGGAGAAACGCGCCAAGTACGACCAGTTCGGCCATGCGGGGGTGGACCCCAACTTCGGCGCGGGCGGCGGCTTCGGCGGCGGCTTTACCGGCGCGGATTTCGGGGACTTCGACCTGGGCGATCTGTTCGGCTCCTTCTTCGGCGGCGGCTTCGGCGGCGGCAGCGGCTCGGGCCGCGCCCGCAGCGGCCCCATGAAGGGCGACAACCTGCGCTCCTCGGTGACGATTTCCTTTGAGGAGGCCGCGTTCGGCTGCGAGAAGGAGATCGTCCTGAACCGCACCGAGTCCTGCGACGCCTGCAGGGGCAGCGGCTGTGAGCCGGGTACCACCGCAGAGATCTGCCCCGACTGCCGCGGCGCCGGCACCGTGCGCATTCAGCGGGGCGGGGGGGCCTTTACCTTCGCCACCACCGCCACCTGCCCCAAGTGCGGCGGCACGGGCAAGCTCATCCACTCTCCCTGCAAATCCTGCGGCGGCAGCGGGAGTGTGCGGCGGCAGCGGAAGATCACCGTCAACATCCCCGCGGGCATCGATAACGGCCAGGCGGTCTCCCTGCGCGGCCAGGGCGGCGCGGGCAAAAACGGCGGTCCGGCGGGCGACCTGCTCATCGGCGTCACCGTGCGTCCCCATCCCCTGTTCAAGCGGGACGGCACCTCAGTCTATCTGGACCAGCCGGTCTCCTTCCTCCAGGCCACCTTGGGCGCAGAGCTGGAGCTGCCCACCATCGACGGCAAGGTCAAGTGGAGCCTGCCCGCGGGCACGCAGCCCGGCGCTACCTTCCGTCTGCGGGGCAAGGGGATCCCCAGCGTCAACGGCCGGGGCCGGGGCGACCAGTACGTCACTGTGAACGTTACGGTTCCCACCGGTCTGACCCATGAGCAGAAGGAGGCGCTGCAGGCCTATGGCCAGGCCATGGGCGAGATTCCCGCCGCTGCCGAGGACGGTCTGAAAGGTTTTTTTGACAAGAAGAAGAAAAAGAAATAAAATAGGGGACGGATGCTGATCCGTCCCCTATTTCAGCTGTTTCGGAGGTGTCGGCCATGGGCCCCATCCGCTTTATCGTATATCTGTTCCCGGTCCTGACCATCGCGGCGCTGTTCTATTTCTTCGTCTGGTACTGGCAGGCCACCCGCACGCCGCTGGCCGCTCCTGGTTCCAGCGGGTCCGTACCCAGGCGCCGCTTCACCTTTGCAGGCAAATGCCACCCTATGGCGCGCCGGGATGCGCTGCCCCTGCTTGTGATCACGGCGCTTTATGCATTGACCGCTTTCGCTCAGCTGGGCTCCATGAAAGCGCCTCAGTCCGCCCTGGATCTGGGCGGCACGGAAAGCCATACCATCGTTCTGCCTCAGGAGGTCTATGTAGCGAACCTCTGGTATTTTCCAAACCTGGGCACCGGAGAATACAATCTGGAGATCTCCGCCGATGGAGCGCATTGGTCCACCCTCTGGTCCCGAACTGATGAAAGCGGCAGCGTCACCTCCTACTACTGGGCCGACGCCGCCGGATATGAACCCAGCTACGCCATGTCCCAGAACTACAATCAGCTCTTTAAATGGATTGAACTGGCCCCGGAAAATCCCCAGTACGTCCGGTATCTGCGCCTCACGGGGCGCTCCGACAAGGGTCTGCTGGAGCTGGGGGAGCTGGCCCTCTTCGACCACAACGGAACACGGGTCTCCACAAACGACTCCGCCGAGCCGCTTCTGGATGAGCAGGACACGGTCCCAGACGCGATCTCCTGGTTCAATTCAGCCTATTTCGACGAGATCTACCACCCCCGCACTGCGTTGGAGCACATCGAAGGGGTGTCCCCCTACGAGATCTCTCACCCGCCGCTGGGGAAGCTGATCCTCGGTCTTGGCATCCGCCTGTTTGGGATGACGCCCTTCGGCTGGCGCTTCATGGGCACCCTGTTCGGCGTGGCCATGCTGCCGCTGCTGTATGTGTTTCTGAAAAACCTGTTCGGCAGGACGGCGGTGGCCGCCTGCGGCACCGTGCTGCTGGCTGCCGACTTTATGCACCTGACCCAGACCCGCATCGGCACCATCGACACTTACGGGGTGTTCTTCATCCTGCTGATGTACTATTTTCTATACCGCTATCTCACCCTGCCCGCCGGCGCCCCCTTTCGGAAGTGTGCTCTGCCGCTGTTCCTCTCCGGCTTGTTCTGGGGGATCGGCGCAGCCTCCAAGTGGACGGTGATCTACGGCTGTGTGGGACTGGCGCTGCTGTACTTCATCGGACTGTACCAGAAGCTGCGGGATTGGCCCCGGGAAGAGCGTCACACCCGTACCGCCTGGACGTTCCGGCTTCTGGCCTTCTCGGCGCTGTGCTTTGCCCTGATCCCGGCCGTCATCTATGTGCTCTCCTATTACCCCTACGCCCAAGCCAAGGGGGACACCAGTCTGAGCGGCTGGCTGGGCGTGATGTGGGAGAATCAGAAGTATATGTTCTCTTACCATAAGGGCGTGGTGGACACACACCCCTATTCCTCCCGCTGGTATCAGTGGATCTTGGACATCCGTCCCATCCTCTACTATCTGGACTCCTCCCTGCCCGGCTACACCACCCGGTTCGGGGCCTTCCTCAACCCGGTGGTCTGCTGGGGCGGCCTGCTGGCCATGATCGCCGTCGCCGTGCGCATGGTCCAGCGCCGCTGCGGCAAGGCCCTCTTCATCCTGGTGGGCTATCTGTCCCAGCTGGCCCCCTGGTTCCTGATCGGGCGCATCACCTTCGCTTATCATTATTTCCCCTCTGTGATCTTCCTGATCCTGGCGCTGTGTTATGTGTTCCACGACCTGGCGGAACGGGAGGACGCCGTCCGCTGGAAACCTGCCGTCTATGCCCTGACCGGCGGCGCCGCGGTCCTCTATGCCATGTTCTATCCCGTACTGGTGGGCATTACGGTACCCACATGGTATACCACCTGCTTCCTGCGCTGGTTCCCTTCCTGGCCCTTCTGAGGCTTTGGGGCCTCGCTCACTTTTTTCTGGAGGTTTCTCACCCATGCTTCTTACGGATTATCATACGCACAGCGTCCTCTCTCCGGACGGAAACGTGCCCCTGGCCCGGATGGCGGATGCCGCCGTGGCGGCGGGTCTGGGAGAGCTTTGCATCACCGATCACTGCGACCTGATGGACCAGGACGGCGGGCGCGTGTACGGCTACAACTGGCCTGCCGCAGTATCCCAGTTCCGCGAGACCGTCCCCATGTTCCAGGGCCGGTTGAACCTCAGGCTTGGTCTGGAATTTGGCGTTCCCCATGTGGACCGTACGGCCGCAGAGCAGATCCTTTCCCTGCCGGAGCTGGACTTTGTCATCGGTTCCGTCCACAACCTAAGCCCCGCGCGCGGCGGGCGCGATTTCTATTTTGTTGATTATCCGGACGCGGACGCCTGCTATGCCGCCCTGGACGACTATTTTGCCTCCATGTCCGTTCTGGCCTGCACCGATCTGTACGATGTGCTGGGGCATATCATCTACCCGCTGCGGTACATGCACACCCCAGTCTCTCTGGAGCGTTACCGGGAGACGATCCGCACGATCCTGCGCAAGGTGGCGGAGGGCGGCCGCGGCATTGAGATAAACACCTACCGCGGCCGGACCATTGCCGACTGGCGGCCCATTCTGGAGCTCTACCGGGACTGCGGCGGCGAGATCGTCACCGTAGGCTCGGACGCACACCTGCCGGAGCACGTGGGGCTGGGGATATCGGAGGCCTGCGCGCTGCTGCAGCAGACCGGCTTCCGCTATCTTGCCACCTATGAAAAACGCAAGCCGGAACTGCACCGGCTGTAAGGAGGATATGAAACATGAAAATTGCAATGGGCAGCGACCACGGCGGCTTTGCGCTCAAGCAGCATCTCAAGACCTATCTGGAGAACAAGGGCTGTCTGGTGGAAGACTGCGGGACGGATTCCACACAGAGCTGCGATTACCCCGACTTCGGCCGTTTGGCGGCGGAGGCCGTGGCCTCCGGCCGGTGTGAGCGGGGCATCGTCATCTGCACCACCGGTATCGGCATCTCCATTTCCGCCAACAAGGTCCGCGGCATCCGCTGCGCGCTGTGCTCCGAACCGCTCTCCGCCGAGATGACCCGGCGGCACAACGACGCCAACATGCTGGCCCTGGGCGGCGGCATGATCGGCCCCAATATGGCCGAGCGCATCGTGGATGTGTTCCTCTCCACCGCATTCGAGGGCGGCCGCCATCAGCGCCGCGTGGATAAGGTAATGTCCATCGAGGGATAATTTCCCCGGTCTATTCCCGGGCAGACAGGCATACCCTCCAAATGAGAAGAAATGAGGGGGTATCGTCATGTCCCGTCTGTCCAAATCTGCGCTGCTGCTGTTTGTGGTCGCTACGCTGGCCGGAGCCTGTCTCCACTTTGTCTACGCGCTGTTTCCAAACGCCGTCACCGCCTGCTTTTCTCCCGTGCAGGAGAGCCTGTGGGAACACCTGAAGCTGCTGTATTGGCCCTATCTGGCCGCCAGCCTTCTGCTGGCCCGGAACGAGGGCTGGGATACCCTGCGCGTCCGCGCCCTTACGCTGCTGCTGTGCTGTGCTGCGGCGTTGGCCGCAGGTTGGCTGTATCATATCATTTTGGGCGGTGAAGCGCTGTTTTTTGACGTGGCGCTGTATGTGCTGACCATGGCGGCGGCGTTCCTGCTGCCTGGCCTGCTCCGGCAGTTTCCGCTCGCCCGGCGAGGACTTTGGCTGCTGCTGGCCGTTGCCCTGGGCGCCGCCATTCTGCTGTTTACGTTCCTGCCGCCATCCGGTCCGCTCTTCCTTGACCTCACCGCCGTCAATACCTGGCATACGCTCCCCTGCTGAATCGAAAAAAGGAATGGTTGTCGTTCCGAAAATTTTGCTTTACAAACGCGAAAAAGATTGCTATAATAATCAGGCACGTTGATAAGCGTGCCCTGAGCGCCCGTAGCGCAATTGGATAGAGCGTCAGATTCCGGTTCTGAAGGCTGGGGGTTCGAGTCCCTTCGGGCGTACCAAAAGAGGAGGCTAAAAAAGATATTGAGGGAACAACCTCAGTGTTTTCAAGGCTTCCAGGGCCCGTAGATTCGTAAATCTACGGGCCCAATTTTTCCGATATTTGACCGGCGGCCCTCCATTCAGCGGAGAGTCGAACCCGCATATCAAACGCCACATTTCCTCAGCCAAGATCCTGATCACAGGGTCTTGGTTTTTCTTTTACACGATGACAATAAAATGTGGAAAAGGAGATTCTATGGAAAACAAGTTTTTTGAAGAACTGTCCCGGCGCATGAGAGAAGGCGGAATTGAATCATCCAATGTGGAGGACAAGCGGCTGGAGGTTTTTCTCCATGGCCGGCCTGTCCTCTTTGTTTCTCCAGGGCATGATGCCTTCCTTTTGCCGTCCGGGAGTCAAAACCAGAAGGCCAGTGAATTGTATCACAGGGTGGCAGGGATGGCGGATGAGGTATATGAGTATGTAGAAGCAGTTCAGAACGCCCCCCTGCTTCGCGCCAGCAGCTTAAAAGATGAGTTCCATCTGCTTGCGGATTTTGGTGGAGCGGTGCTGGCCGGCATAGAACTGCCGAAGGAATGGGGCTATCAGTTCAACACATGGATCTGGAATTACGACAGGACAGCCCTCCTCTATGGCCATAATTATATGGGAGATTTCCAAAGCGCAAAGCAGGACTTCGCCGTCCGTTCCGGGCTGATCTCCAAGGCCCAGTTCTTCTCACCGGAGGAGTTAACCGAACTCTATCGGGGCACAGACTATCTGTTGGATGAAGGTCCGGAGTTAGAAGATGTCCAGCTGAAAGCTCTGCAGACCGCAAGGACAAAGATCGAATACACCGTCCCAAACCTGACGGACCGACTGGAACAGGGACAGGAGCAGGAACCACAAATGGATATGTGACATCAAAGAGAGCGGGGGCCGCGTCTGCACATTGTGCAGCATAAGCGTCCCCCGCTTTTTTGTGCTCAAAAAAGGAGTGTACCATGACAAAATATTTCGCCCAAGATACCCCACGGGCCGGACTGGAGCGCATGATGATGAGCGTCCCCGGCTTTCAGAGGCGCGGCGGTGGGACGATGATCCTCAGCCGCTTCCGCTACAAGCCGGAGGATGTGGCTTGCCGGTACTGCCTGCACTACCGCCGCCGGTCCTGTCAGGTCCCCATCTGCCCCTATATCGCGGAGCGGTTGAAGTCCGGCGCAATTGGGTATCGTGATTTGATCCTGGAATGTTACGGACACATCCCTCATGCCGGCCTGCGCAAGAGAATTCAGGCCGTGGAGCATTGGGATGGGCCGGATCAGGTAATCCTGCGCACAGTATTCGTCCAGATGAAAAGCCGCTTTGCGGACAGGGCGTGGGATGGCACGCCTCCTGGCTATCTGGCGGCGCTCTACCTCCTCGCCTCAAAGGAGCGGCTCTGGCAGCCGGCGCTCTCCGCTCTTTCACACGATTTTATTGATTTCAACCGCATTGCGCTCCACGGGTTCACGGCACAAGATTACCCCGTCTTTTATTCCGCCAGACGGCTGTACGACCTGAAGCCGCCCATGGAGGTGGAAGATCTGGCGCACCGAAACCTGGTGAGTGACACAGACTTTCTCAACATCATTTACGCTACACTGATCGCTCGGTATGGAACGGCAGTCATGGATGCAGGTAAGGAGACGGCAGAATGGGCTATGTAATCCAAGCGGTGCTGAGCAGCGCCCAGCACCCGGAATATGGGCAGATTACGATTCCATTCCCCATTCCCAGGGAGGAATACGACCACACGATAGAACTGCTGGAGCCATTGGGAATCGGCGACACGCTCCGTCAGGACTGCCAAGTGGATGAGCTGGACAGTTTTTATACTGTCGTGAATGAGCTGACCGGCAAATCCGTTACCTTGGACGAGCTGGACTACTTGGCCAAGCGGTTGGACAGTTTTGATGACGGTGAGGCCGCCCAGTTCCAGGGGATGGCCCACAAGTTGGGAATCA
The DNA here is from genome assembly GCF_024462255.1 of Flavonifractor sp. DFI.6.63. Classification (NCBI taxonomy): domain Bacteria; kingdom Bacillati; phylum Bacillota; class Clostridia; order Eubacteriales; family Oscillospiraceae; genus Flavonifractor; species Flavonifractor sp. DFI.6.63. The sequence goes on from NZ_JANGBE010000004.1 coordinate 29,841, forward strand.
CACAAATAAAAGATTTCATCAATCTGACCTTTTGCTGCCAGCGGGCCACGGTCATCACAGATTTTTCTGACCTTAAGGAAATCGGGCAAGAACACTATATGAATCTGAATGGTGGCAGTGCCAGTATGGAGGCGCTGGAGAATCTGGACGGGGTTGAAACGGCGCTCCTGCTCATTGACCGCGGGGCCGGGACCGTCACCCCCTATGGCGTTGTCTATGATAACGGCATGAGGCTGGAGCAGCTCTACAACGGACGGCAGTTTCCGGAATATCTCTATGATAACAGCAACCTTGGATTGAAGATCATGCCGGCAGAAGGCCAAAAACCGGAACTGCTTTGGCTCCCCGCGTCGGAGCAGCAGATTCGGCGCACCCTGCTGCGGGCAGGTGTGCGCGATGCAGGCACAGCACAATATACAATAGATGCGTTTTTTCTGCAAAAGGAGGTCGGTGAACTCCTGGACGAGAAACAAGACAACCTGACCGCCCTCAACGCCATGAGCAGCGCCATTGCGAAACTGGATGAGAAAGGGCAGAACAAGCTGGAGGCTGTAATCGTGTTTGCAGATCCAAAGAACGCCGCACAGATCTGTCAGTTGGCCAAAAACCTGGATCTGTTCAGCTTCATTCCAGGCGTCCATACCCCGGAGGAATACGGGAAGTACATGATCCAAGAGTCTGGCCGCTTCGAGTATGATGACAACCTGGATGGGTTCTATGACTACAAAGGCTATGGGGAGCAACGTATTCGGGAGGAAGGCGGTTGGTTCAACGATTATGGCTATGTGTCCTATCACGGAGAAACCCCTTTGCAAGACCTAATGGAAGCTGAAGCCATACACCAAACAGGCCTCACCATGGGAGGGATATAGAATGATTTTGTTGACACTAAGCCGAGGCAACGAACATGAGCGCGTCCATCTGCGACTGCCTGCCAGTCCCGCTGAGATTGGAGAGGCTTTTGTAATCCTGGACGGGATTAGCCTCGATACCACAACCACCGCTATCCTGGATGTGAGAGGCAATGTGCCGGGTCTTTACCGCTATCTGTACGATGTGGATGTGGAAGATTCAGAGCAGTTTCAAAAGCTCCAGCAACTGGCGGAACGCACAGATGCCCTCTCTCCAGAAAAAGCCGCCATCTTTTCCGGGGCATTGGATGCGGAACACGCCGAGAACTTGGATGAGGCCCTTGCTGTGGCGAACAGACTGGATGAATATATGCTCATCGGTAATATAACCTCTGATTCAGAATTGGGTGCCTACCTTGTGGACAAAGGGATCACACCATTTCCGGATCGCTTCAAGCCCTATATCAATTACGCCCGTGTGGGGGCTGAATACCGGGAAAAGCACGACGGGGTATACGCCAACGGCAGCTATGTCCAGAAAAAGGTGCCGGAGCTTTTGGGTAATGAGCCATTGGACGCTGTTTTCCGAGTACGGCTGAAAAACATCTGCTCCAAAGGTGCGAAGAATGAAATCGTGCAGATTATGCTGCCGGCAACCTTCGAGCAACTGGAGAGCGCCAGACAGTTTCTTGGAATAGACAGCCTCAATATGGTGAAACTCGTTCAGGTGGAGGCCCTGCGCCCCTATTTGGGGGAACATCTTCCTCTGCACGGGACGGATATGAGGTTGGAGCAATTGGATGAGCTGGCGGAAAATATCCGGCAGATGGATCAGGAGGACGGCGCATTGCTGAAGTACCTCTCCGTCCTTGATGTGGAACAGCCGGCAATGCTCCAGGAGGCTTTGAAACTCTCCATCGAACTGGACGACTATGAGCGTGTACCGGACGATCCGGAGGAATATGGCAAGCAGGTGCTGGAGCGGATCGGGGCAGACGAGGAACTGATCTCCACCCTCGATGGCTTTGCGGATTTCGAGGCGCTGGGTAACTTTTATATGCAGGAGGACGGCGTCCGAAGAACCGAATTCGGTCTCATCCGAAGGTTCAGCGCTCCGTTTCCTGAAGTACAAGAGGGGTTGCAGATGCACTGAAAATTAAGGCGGGGCCGCTCTTTATTTTGATGGAGGAAAACAAAGTGGAGTACAAGATAGACTACGATGTCAGAATGGGCATTATCATCAATCCCTATTTTAATGTACGGGATTATGGCTGGGCTATGTTTGAAGGTTTGCAGGCAACCATGGCGGAGCGCGTCACATCAATTCTGGCGTCTGATAATATGTTCATGGAGCGTATTCAGGAGAACATGGAGTTTACTCTGCTCCCCACATACCGAATATGGCTGGAATATGTGTTCCGCGGTAAAGGTGTGGACAGAGAAGAAGCGGCGTCTTTTGCGGCAGGCTGTATAAAACGATTGGCTGATCCACTCCTGGACGCGGGGTATGGAATCGAAAAGATCCTCTGCTATAGGGAAGAATTTGACTGGCCATAGTTTGAGCGGTTAAAAAATCCCCTGTTGGAGGAAAGGTTAGAAAAGACCACCTTTGAGGCGGAGTTTTGGCGTTGAATAACCAGCGAATCAGGCGCCGTGCTTATTCTCTGATTTTTACGAAGTCAGGGTGGCTATTCTGCAAAAAGTGTGGTAATGTTGCGGGTAATCCGCTGGGGCTTTGGCCCTGCGCGGGAGGTAGAAAAAATGAAACTGACATTGGATGAACTGATCACGCTCATGGAACCCCAGGCACAGAGAGACAAAAAGCTGATTGTTCAGTGCATTGATGGGCTCACAGAATACGCCGCTGAACTGCGGCAGAAAGCAGGCGACGCCGGGAAAGCCGAGTCATCCGCTCTGCGGGAACTAATTGACCGGCTGGAGGGGTATTGGGGACTCGACAACAGTGGAGAAAATCGTCTGTCCGCCTTTGACCGCCGGATGCGGGAGGCGGAACAATCGAAGCAGCCGTGGGCACCCGTACAGGATCAGATCAATGGCGCAGTGCTTGGCCTGTACCGCTATGCCATGGACATGATTCCGGGACAGGGCGCCAGTGAAGCGGCCGAGCAGGTGGCGGAATGTGAGCGGCTGATGCGGAACATCGCCGCATTCTGGAACTGTGCCTCTCCGTCACTGGACAGTCTCTGCTCGCAGATGCAGGAAGCGCTGCGGGACCAGAGCGAGTGGGAAAACAGTGTGAGGATGGGAGGGATTGAATGAGCATTGATATCTGGACTGATTCCATGCAGCACGCGGAGCTGTTTGGAACACCCGTGCTGTTTACCAACTGGCTGGTTCAGCGGGATACCATCCCCCAGGGTTGGCACTGCTACGACCTGCGTGGAACCCGCAAGGCCCCCAATGCCAGGATCACCCTGGTAGATCAGGAAGTCGGCTATCATGCGGGGACTGTACTCTCCCCTACCCCTTTGAAGCGCGAGGGCGTCACATCGCGCCGGGTCAATGGTACATTTTATCTGTTGGGAGAGGAACTGACGCTGGAGCAGTTTTGCGAGGAGCATGATCTGCCCTGCCCCCAGGACATCCGTGAATTTGTACTGCGCCCTGCCTCTCCCAATGAGGCGGGGCTGTTTTTTTCCGAACTGGAACCTGAGAAAGATGAGGCCCTGGGCACGATTGGCCATGTGCGAATGGACTTCGGCCACGGAGGAAGGGAGTTCTGGCATAGCTGGTGGCCTCATAACGGGGACAGGTTCAATATCCCGGAGTTTAAAGAGGTGCTACAGCGATTGGTAGACAACCTGCGTCAGACCGGACTCCTGAAGAACCTGGGCGCTATGGATGCCTACTGCTGGCAGCATGGCGGGGCTATCACGGAAGACCGCAGAAGTTATGGCTATATCACAGAAACAGAAAATTACCGCTTCTGCTTGCGCTGTACGCCCCTCCCTGGTGAGTATCAAGGGTATCTGTATTGCTATGATCTGCGCCAGCAGGAACTATACCAGCAGGAGCACCCTATTGTGGGTCGGATAACCTTTGCCAGCGGCGAGGAACTTGAATACCGTGATAAGGACGAATTCGTGGCCTGTATCCGAGAGGAACTTCCCAGCCGACCTACTACCGGCCTTCGCTGGGAGGTGCTAACCGACGACTTGGAGGTCCACAAGCAGATCGACGACCTGCTGTATAATCTTTATGGAGAGGATAATCCCCGCAGGAGTTGCAACTATGGGATGACTGAGGCCGGAAAACAGGCCCTCCGGGATGCCGCAGACCCCAGCTGTCCCCACATCTATGCCTGGTTTGTCATGACGGACACCAATACCCCGCAGGAGAAAATCAGGCAGGAGTTGACGCTGGAGGAGGCCATCCAGATCTACCAAGACACCGATGCCAGCGAAAAGCGGCTGGGTGTCACCAAGGACGGCATCGCCACGGTAGATCTGGTACGCTCTCTGGACGGGGAGCAGAGTTTCTTTGAGGATCACAAACGGCTGGAAAGCTTCCGGTCGGACCCCGTGGTGGCGAAGGCGGCAGAACAGCTACACATGGAGCTGAAACGGACGATGCCCCAACAGGGCATGACGATGGGAGGTATCACATGAAAGCAGTACCGAAAGAATGGCTGGCCTTTTTGCGGGAACAGTTCCCCAAGAATTCCCGTATCCGGCTCACAGAGATGGGGGATGATCCTCAGCCCCTTCCCCCCGGCAGTACCGGGAAGCTGGATCACATCGATGATGCCGGCCACTTCCATGTAAAGTGGGACAATGGCCGCACCCTGGCCCTGGTGCTGGGCGAGGACCGTTTCTCAGTCAGCCCGCCGGGGCCTAAAACGCTCAAGCTGTATATGCCTCTCACTGCCGACTTCTATAGCCGGGACGAGTGGGGGGATCTGTCGGAGGATGGCGAGGAGTGGGATGGCCGCACCCTTGTGGGTTATGAGGGACACATTCTGTCCGCCATAGTAAAAAACCGAATGCCGGAGGAAAGCGAGCGCGGCCTCATGCGCTGGTACGGTGAGGGCGACAGCGTAGACCACAAAGTCCGCTCGGCGGTATTCACCGTTGAGGTCAGGGACGGCCGGCTGTGGGGCGTGGCAGAGTGCCGGGTAGCCGGCGAGCTGACCCCGGCAGAGCTTACCACCTTAAAAGAGTATCTGGGTGGTCAAGCCTCGGATGGGTGGGGCGAAGGGTTCGAACAACGCCCCATTGAGGTGGACGGCGGTGAGCTGTATGTCCACCTGTGGCAGCCGGAGAGCTGGTCCATCCAGACCGAACAGGAGCGATTTGCCCCCAAGATAGCCAAGGGCCTGCCGGAGCTGTGTTTCTCCACGCTGCGGACCACTGGCCAGCTCATCTGCATCAAGCGGGGTGAAACCGGCTACTACCCCTCCGAGTGGGACACCGGAGACAAGGAACGGAATGTGGAACTGGCGGACGAGTTGAATGAACACCTGGGCGTTACCCCCATCCAGCGGCAGGCCATGGAGGTAGGCAGTATGCACGGCTTATCTTAGAACTGGGATAAGCCATGTAATCCCGTGAGTTTTGTTATCCGAGGAGTTTTCATATCATTCACTTATATCACACCTTTCTAAATTCTGCTGCTGGGATAATATTGCTCAATGCACCACCGTCTTGTATTCTGAAAAAGGCAAAAGCCATTCAGAAATATAGAAGGTGGTGCATTCCATGAAATGTGAAATTGTCACGGGCAATATGCCGCAGTTGTGGGAGGATCTTCTTTCCCAACTACACGAAAAGGAGTACCCCAGCGAGTCTATTCGACATTACCGTGAAGCCATGGGCAGAGTAGATCGCTACATGAGAGAGAATCAAATCCTTGAGTACACCGAAGCCGTAGGTGAAACTTATTTGGCAACACATGGTGGCAGAATCTCCAGCGGTCGACAGTTTTACATGTCTTTTTATGTGAGACGGCTGAATGACATTCTAAACAAAAGACCATATGTCGTAGTCCATACACGGAAAAAGCAGAAAGATTTAAAGCACTTTAGCGGTGTCTTTGAGAGATTCGATGAAATGCTCTGTAAGCAGTCTATTAGCGATGGTACACGCAAACTTCAAGATCTGTATTGTTACGAATTTCTTCATTTCGTAGAACAGCAAGGGATTTCAGATCTAAAGGAAATTAACGCACAGATCCTCTATGCAGCGTTTTCAGCAAGTGGCTCGAAAGAGAACTTTCGCTGTGCAGTTAGAAAACTCATGAAATATCTTTATCAAGAGCAGATTCATCCGTTGAATTTGGCTGAATTTGTCCCCGCGGTTCGCCGCGCAAAACCCATGCCTACTGTCTATTCAAAAGATGAAATCCAAAAGCTTCTAAATGTTGTAGATAAAAGTACCGACAAAGGATTACGGGACCGTGCCATGTTGCTGCTGGCCGCACGACTCGGCATCCGTACGTCTGATATCTGCAACTTGAAAAAGAAAAATATTCATTGGGATACAAATACCATCGAATTTGTTCAGAAAAAAACCGGTGTATCTGCAAGATTGGAACTTTTACCGGATGTTAAAGAAGCTCTTTTAGCCTATCTAACAAAGGGCCGTCCCAGTTCGGACAGTGAGAATATATTTTTACGGGTACAATGTCCGTTTACACCAATTGGGCAAACTGTAGCGCATCATGAAATGTCTCGCTATTTGGCGAAGGCAGGTATAGACACCGATAGGAGAAAAACTGGCCCGCACGCACTGCGCATGAGCCTGGCGACGGAGTTGGTGGCAGAAGATATTCCCTATTCTGTTGTACAAAAGGTTTTAGGGCATCAAAGCTCGCTTTGTTTTAACAATTATGTCCGACTGGATATTGAAAACCTTAGACGGTGTGCAGTTGCCGTCCCTCCAGCAACAGATAAACTTAAAGAGTGGCTAAGCAACATGGGGAGGGTTCCCAATGAAAAATGATTTCAAAAGTTTCCTGGCTGTTGAGTTTAGCAATTATCTACAGTTGCTTTTATCGGCTGGGCGAAGCACACGTAACCATGAAATCATGCTTAGGAGTCTGGATTCTTTTTTGCTGCAAAATCATACTTTCGAAAAATGTCTCAGTGAAAGCATTATCAACCAATGGCTTTCTACGATATGTGGTACAAGCGCAAATAAAGTAAGCTACATTGCACGCTACAGGGGGCTTTCAAAATATTTGCGTTCTATAAACATTACCGCATTTGAACCGGAATACCCGCGGTGTTCTTATACCTATGCGCCGTATGTTTTTAGCGATGAAGAATGGAAAAGAATGATAGCCTCCGCTGATAGTCTTCCATATAGCGATTATAATCCAGAAAGTGCAGTCCTATTTTGTATTTTATTACGGATGCTGTACGGATGCGGTTTGCGCAGAAATGAGGCGTTGAAGATGGAAACGAGAGATATAGACTTGAATTTAGGGGTGCTATTTGTCCGACACGCCAAAAATGACAAGCAACGGTATGTGCCTATGGATATTTCACTGACAGAACTCATTCGAGCGTATTTATCTATTGTACCACAGAGAGAATATCTGTTTGTAAATAGCACCAGCGGAAGACGCTATTCAGCAGAGTGGGCCCGGAAAAGGATGGGACATCTTCTACAGGACTGCGGCATTGATTTTGAACGGGTACGGAAATATGAGCGCGGGCCGTGCCTCCACTGCTTCAGGCACACATTTGTGGCAAAAGCATTTGACCAATTACTGCAAACGCCGCTTGATTTTGCCGATGCCGTTCCTTTCATATCCACATATCTCGGACATTGCGACCTAAGAGAGACCGATAAATACTTGCAGGCAAACTACGATTTTTTCCAGCGAGACCATACTCTGATTACGGACTATACAAGGAAGCACAATATCTTCCCGGAGGTGATTGACGAATGAAGCGAGGTATGGAATTTATAAGGCTGTTGACCGAATTTTTTGACAGCTATCTTCCAGACACGAAAGGTGTCAGTGAAAATACAATCCGATCTTACAAAGCAGCCTTGCGGATCTTTTTCATTTTCTTAGAAGAAGAAAAGGGGATCCCTGCGGGTAAAGTAACGTTCTCTGTACTGGACAGCAGTATAGTTGATGAATTTTTGTCATGGATAGAAACCACACGCGGCTGCAGTAAACAAACCAGGAACCAACGCCTTGCTGCGCTGTCTTCCTTTGCTAAATTCGCATTGAGAAGAGATGTGGTATCTGCCGGAGCATTTTCGTCTTGCGTTCTGGGAACCGAGAGAAAGAGGGCCTCTAAAAGAAGCGGAGATGATGTCGTATTCTTTTTGCCAGAAGAAATGCAGATATTATTGTCATTGCCAAATCGACAAACAATTTGCGGGCGGAGAGATGTTGTCCTCATGAGTTTTCTCTATGCAAGCGGCGCCAGAGCGCAGGAGCTTTGCGACCTAACTGCAAATGATGTTACTTTTGGTGTAGAAACCCGTGTGCGCTTGGTGGGCAAAGGAAGCAAGGCCCGGCGAATTGTTATCCCCAATGAATGTGCAGATCTATTGAGAATTCATTTCAAACAGGCAGGTTTATTTTATGGAGACAAAAACCGTCATGTTTTTTCGAGCCAGCGAAACGAGCATATGACGATTTCGTGTGTAGAGGAAGTTGTTTCCAAGTATGTGAATATGGCTAAAAAATTACATCCAGGGTTATTCCAGCAAAAAGCCTATACCCCACACGCATTTCGCCATACGATTGCAGTTGATATGCTGGCATGCGGATGTTCGCTGCCTGCAATTAAAGCATTTTTGGGACATTCATCTATTCAGTCCACCATGATTTATGCCACCGTTACCTCAGATCAAGCAAACAAAATCTTACGAGAACGCGGCCTCCCTGCAAAATTGCCAGCACCTGAAAAGGAAAAAGGAGATGAAAAGACCGATGTTATTTGGTTTCTACGAGAATAGATTATCCTGTAACTTTTGTGTATACCCGAGGGGTTTCCTTGTATTCGGGGAAACTCCTCGGATAACAAAACTCACGGGATTAGCAGGATGGGATGTACCCGGCGCCGATCCAGCCAAATATCAGGAGAACTATCCCAAGATGGGAGGGATGGATCTTGGGTAAACCGATTTTCAAGGTGGAGATCAGCAACGGCAGCCCCAAGGGGTATGAAACGGCCACGGTGATGGAGATGCCGGCAACCTGGGCGGAATTCAATGACGCGCTCCAGAAAGCAAGGATCAAGGACGGCAGATCCTGTAAAAACGAACTGACCTGTATTCGCTGTGAGGCCCTGCGCCGCGGCACGGTTGGAGATAACATCAACCTGTATGACCTGAATCTCTTTGCCCAGCGTCTGGCCACGCTGACCGAGGAGCAACGGCCAGGAATGGAAGCCCTCCTGAAGATGGAACAGGAACAGCACAGCGGGCCCATCCCTCTGGAGCGGCTCATCAACCTGACCTATAATACCGATGTCTGCTGTTTTGCGCCCCGAGTTACCAATCACGAAGAACTTGGGACGTTTTTGTACGGAAATGAGATGCTCTCAGATGAGGCCATGGCTCTGCTGGGTACCACGGATGAGGGCAGCGGCTTTCGGGAAAGGCTGCTGGAGCTGCTGGGGGAACAGCATCAAGAGGACCATGGCGGCGTGTTCACCGACCGCGGCTATGCGGAGCTGGGTGGAGAAATCAAGCCTATCTATGTGTACCAGCCCGGCGAAGTTGCCTACTTCCACCGCTCCGGCGCTCCGGTTGTGCTGGAGGTCCGCAAAGGCTTTTTCAATGATCCCCAGTATGATAATGATAACACTGCAACGCTGGATCTCCCTGTAATCCATGGTGGTATCCAGCAGACATTGGAGGCGGTAGACGCCGTTTCTACAAAGGAATGCGCCTTCCACTGTGTGGACTGCCTGATCCCCTCCCTGCGGGATGCCATCAATGACGCGCTGGAGGACGACGGCTTGGAGCAGGTCAACGATTTCGCCCGCCGGCTGGCAGAGCAGGAGCGAACCTGGGGCGAGGCGGAGTTTGTCCGCTATAAGGCGCTCCTGGCTGCTGTGGGCCAGCCCGATTTGGCCTGCGCCGTCCAGCTGATGGAGGAAGCCGGCCAGTACGAACTTCGTCCCGAGGTGGCACAGACCTGGGGCTACGCAGAGATGGTGCTTCGGGAGAAGTATCCGGATTTGCCGGAGGAACTGTTCCAAACCCCGCAGGCGGCCCGGATCGGTCAGCAGATGCTGGATGACCGGCTGGGGGCCATTACGGAATATGGCCTGATCCGCAGAAAGGACGGGCAGTCCCTGTCCATATTTCAACCGGAACAGGCGGCAGAACAAGGATTGGAGATGATGTGAGCCATGGCAGATCAAACCGCCGCCCTCTTTGACAAGCTGGACGGCTTCTATCTCACCAAATCGGAACATGATTGGCTGGAACGGCGCTTTGCCAATATGACAGAGAAAGAAAAGATTCTGTTTCAAGGGGCCATGGAGCTGGAAAAGCCCCAGGAGATGGGCCATGTGACGCGGATCGCGTCCCAGCTGGACTGCTATGACCTCCTCTATGGCGCGGGAGATGAGGCCGCGCTTGGAAAATTTGTCATGGAGAATGTGGAGCCTCTCTCGGAGGCCGCCCGGCCATTCCTGAACGCGGAGCATTTGGGAGCCGCCTACCACCAGTCACAGAACGGAACCTTTTGCAACGGCCACTATGTGCGAAGCATCAAGCTGGCAGATCCTTTTGCAGAGGAAGACCCCACCCTTCGGCCTGTCACCGGCGATTATGCCATCCGAATCAGGCTGGCCAGCCGGAGCAATATGGAGGGGGTCTGGGTGGGCTTCCCGGATTCCGGCGAGTACATCGACTCAAACCATCCAGATGAACTCCTGCTGGGGCTGGACGCACTGCAGGCGGAGAGCCTCAGTGAGTGCATCGTGCTGGAGGTGGACTGCTGTCTGCCCCAGCTGACGGATGTCCTCTCTCAGTACGACTCCGCCGGCGAACTGGTCCGCCACGCCATCGACTTCGGCTATGTCTGGGCTGAGCAGGGCCAGGGGGAACCCCACTGGCTGGACAAGTGGCTGACAGTGCTGGAGCTGGAGGACTGCCGCCGGCTGGATCTGGCCCTGGATCTCTCCCAGAACCTCCAGCACTACGCATTCTTTCCACGGGGCATGGATATGACCGCATACGGGCGGGAACTGGCAATCCGAAACGGTCTGATTCCGCCCAGCAGTCTGCTCACAGACGCCTTTGACGGGGCCGCCTATGCGGAGGCCCAAATGAGACAGTACGGTCTCTCCGCCACGGATCACGGCTATGCGGCGTGGAATGGCGGAGAGCGCCAGTACGAATACAGCCAGCCTGAGCACCGCGGCCTTCTTCTGTCAATGTAGCCGCCTCGATTTTATTAGGTATTGGTATAGCTATTCTCCACGGAGTGTGATAGTGTTTGCCAAAAGGGGGCGAAACCAGTGAATGAGCAGGAAGCTCTGCGGTTGGAGATGCTTGACCAGCGCATCGAGCTGATCTTTGAGGAGATGGAGCGAAACCATCCTGAATTCAGCCAAGAGGAGGCAGAACTCTCCCGCATCCGGGATGAGATCGAACAAGATCCACTTTTGGGGCATGTGGGAAAAAAGAAAATGCAGGAGTACATCTGTTTCCTCTCCCGCATGGAGCAAAGGCACAATATCCACCTTTATTGCCAGGGCGCCAAAGACTGTGTCCGGATGCTGAGAGAACTGGGGGTGATTCTATAAGCTAAACAAGCATATCCAATCAAGATACAGGGGCCGTTTTTCCGAGAGGGATAAACGGCCCCCTCTTTTTTTACGCCCTTTTTCGGAAAAGCACCCCGGAAAGGAGGCGTCTATGCAGGAAGAACGGCTGGCGGAATTTTTGAAACGGTATCACTCCGGCGAATCAAATGCCGCCACCAGCCGGGAGTTGGAGTGCGTTTTCTCCATCAAGGGGATCGAAGTGCGGCAGATGGTCAACCGCCTGCGCCGCAAGGGAGTCCCCATCGCCAGCAGCGGCAGCGGGTACTTCTACGCCACTACGGAACAGGAGGTGCGGGCAACCATCGCCCATCTGACACGGCGGATCAGCGGGATCGCCGCCGCCATCAGCGGACTGAACCGATCCCTGGAACAGTTCAATACCGCACAGACCCGGTTGCCGCTGGAAGGCGGTGATGCGGTTGAATAGCTTCATGAGCTGGATCGGCGGCAAAAAAGCACTGCGTGAACTCATCGTCACCCTGTTCCCAGTCTACTATGAGCGGTATATCGAGGTCTTCGGCGGAGGCGGCTGGGTCCTCTTCTATAAGCCGCCCGGCAATGATTTCGAGGTCTACAACGATTTCAACAGTCTTCTGGTCAACCTGTACCGCTGTGTCCGGGAAAAACCGGAGGAACTGATGGCAGAACTCCGCTATGTCCTCAACGCCCGCGAGGACTTTGACCGGATTCGTTCCGCATTGGCCAGAGACAGTCCCGCCGGCGATGTGCGGAAAGCCGCCTGGTTCTATCAGCTCATCCGGTACAGCTACGCCTCCGGCCTGACCAGCTTCGGCAGCCAGCCCCATGATATGTGGAGCAACTTTCCGCTCATCGAGCAGGCCCACCGCAGGCTGGCCAAGGTGGTTATTGAGAATAAGGACTTTGAAAAACTGCTCCGTCAATATGACCGGCCGGTGAGTTTCTTCTATCTCGACCCGCCCTACCATGCCACCGAGGGCTACTACTCCAACATCGGGGAAGACGGCTTCACCGAGGCGGACCACATCCGCCTGCGGGACGCCCTGATGCGGATCGAGGGCAAGTTCCTGCTTTCCTATAACGACGATACCTTTGTCCGTGGGCTGTATGACCAGCCAGGCATTTATCTCATGGAAACCACCCGCATCAACAACATCAAGCAGCGGTACGACAACGGGGCGCAGTTCCCGGAATTACTCATCGCCAACTATGACCTGCGGGAGCGGAGCCGAATGGTCCCCTCTCAAATGACGCTGTTTGACTGGAATGGGGGTGAAACAATTGGATGAACAGATCACCGAGCTGGAGAAGCTCCAACAGGCGGCTCAGCTGATTGAGGAGATGAGCCAGGGACGCCTGCAGATCCGACCCAGCGTGGCGGGGCTGGTCTATATCCGCCCGCAAGACGTCTCCAATCTTGGGATGGATATGCGGATCGACAGCATCCCTGGCCAGCCCCGCTATCGCATCACCTTCGCCGCACAGCTTCGCCGGATGGGAACCGATATGGACGCGGACGGACTCCGGGTCCTGCTGTCCGAGGTGGGCCAGCTCTACGCGCTGCTGGCTGCCCTTGAAGCAAGGAGCTATACCCCAACGATGGAAGACCTGACGGCCTTCCGGGACGGGCTGACTGCCCAGCAGGAAAGGCTGGATATTCCGGCATTCAGTCAGACGATTTGAAAGAGGTGCGAGAAAATGATCATTAAACAGGGGTTGGAAGCAGAATATCGGCAATTCCTGGAAGTCAACAGCAGAGATGGATACAGTTTTGCCGCTGTGCAGTTCATGGGCCGCTGGGCTGATTTAATGGAGACGGAGATGGCGTCTGGCGCCGCCCTGCCGGATATCGCGGAGCGCACCAGCCACCAAGCCGATACAGACCTCATTACAGGCTTCCAGTATGGCTGTGCCGTCAGTGCCCTTGCCCAATTTTGGGTGCATGGAGATGAGCTGCGGCAGTGGCACAACCAAAGATATTCCTACGAAGGGCCGGGGGAGGTTAACCCCGCCATGCCTACAATTTTGATGGAGTGATGAGAAAAATGAAGTTCAACAAACAGATGAGCAACAACACCCTTTCAATCCCCAGCGGGGTATTCAAGATCAGCGGCTTTGAGGCCGATGAAAAGGCCGAGATCCACGCTCTGGACAGCGCGGTGGTCATTCTGAAAAAGCGGATGACCGCCACGGAGCTGATCCAGGCAATGGACGCCCTGCACCAGCTGGCAACAGAACTCACCGTCCATCTGGCCATGGTCTGCGGCACTTGCGACGACTGCGAGGATGGCTGTCCCTTCGACGATCTGGAGGATGGAATGCTGGAGCTGCCGGACTACCTGCGGCGGGAGGCGTGCATCCCTGCCGGAGCCAAGCTCTGCGCCTATGCGGATGACGAGGAACAGACCGTCACCATCGGCGTGGCCGAGTATGACCACGACCTGCGGGATGTACCTCCCTATCTGTTGGATATGCTGGCTGAAGCCGGGATCTGCCTGGGGGAGCTGGAGGAGCATCTGATGACGGAGAAGATCCTCTATGGAGAATAATGTGTATCTCTATCCCCACTCATGGGCAGAGGCCCACAGGCTTGGAGAAGCGGCGCTTTGGGACGCAAGCTTCCACGCCAATGTGTCCTGCGCCCGGGACATCGAAGCCGCCATCCGCGTCTACCGCGACAGCTGCGGCGCGTTGAAGCCGGAGGCATCCCAAAAGGTGCTGGAGCGGTGGGGCTTCAAGCGGACCAATTTCGTTCTGGCCAACACCATGGAAGGGCTGGGCTTTTACAGGGAACAGCTCAGCGCGGAAAGCCGGGACTGGCAGTCAAAAATCTACGTTCCCCCTGACCGCGGCCACAACCGCTATTTTGAAGTAGATACCGCCCTATTGTATCTGGACACGTTCATCAGTCAGGTGCGGGAGGCATACGACAAGCTGGAGCTGTTCGGGCCGGAGCACTGCGAACCCAACTCTTATGAAGCTCTGGGCTATGAGGGCCGGGTGCTGGTGCTCAGTCCAGACACCCTCAAGGAGTCCTGCTGGACGCCCCAGAACCAGCTCTGGCTGGCACATGACGGCTTTGGATGCAGGCCGCATGCCATTGGCCGCTCCATCCGCTGCACCTGTCTCGGGGACGAAGAAATGACCCGTTGGAACCGTACAGACTTCACCGGCGTTCTGAAAGAAGACTTCCTCCCCGGCTGGGCCAGAGAAAAGCTGGAGGAGCTTCAAGGGCAGAACGCGGGTATGGGAGGGATGCGCATGACCTAAACGCGGAAAGGAGATATGCCGCCATGCGAAGTATAGAGATGAAAAACCGATGCCTGCTCTACTACGGAAACCCAGTGGGCTACAGGACAGAACAGGGAGTGGTGGCGGACTCCATGTTCCGCCGCGAGGAGCTGGAGGACTGGCTGGCAAAGAAGGGGCTGGCCGTCCAGTGGACGGACGGCGTCTATGACCGCCTGTCCACTGGCGGATACCAGGCGGCAGACGGCGGACCAGCCCTGAAAGCCTGCCGCGTCTGGCAGCTCGGCCCCTTAGCCCCCATCGCCATGCGCTTCATTGGGCTGGACCGTATGCAAGCGGAATACAGCGGACCGGACCTGGCCCGCTACCAGGTGGTGTATGACGGTACCGTCAGCACCAACAGCCTGGACGGGATCTGGGAGGCGTTCTGCCGCAAGCCCCTGGGCAGCGACGGCCAGCCGCTGGCCATCTCAGATCTCATCGAGCTCTACGACGATTCCGGCAGCGAGTTCTACTATGTGGACCGCACATCCATCGTTCCGGTGCAGTTGGAAGCCCCGGAGCAGGAATCGGGTATGACCATGACCCTGTGACCCCAGAGCGGCGAGGCCGCTCATTTTTGATATTCAGAGAGAGGAGGAGTACACCATGGCAAAAGAACAGAAGGCAGTTGAACCGGCTGCCCACAGCACCGGCGATCCCCATGCCGTCTATCCCACCCACTATGACGTCAAGATCCACACGCTCCGGCCGGAGGGAACCTGCAAGGCCACAGCATCCGTGAATATCAACGGCTGCTTTGCCGTCCGGGGCGTCAAAGTCATGGAGAGCAGCAAGGGGCTTTTCGTATCCATGCCCAGCTACAAGGCCGGGAACGGCGAGTACAAAGATATCTGCTTTCCCTGCACGAAGGACGCCCGGATGGAGTTTGACGGTGCGGTACTCAACGCCTATCAGCAGGCGTTGACCCAGGCTATGAGCCAGCCGCGGCAGTCGGCGCCGGACCCCACGGCACAGGCCCAGAAGATGGGCATGTGACCCGCTGACCACACAACAATCAACAATCTAAAAATTTTAGGAGGAATCGCTTTATGAAGAAGATGTTCAACAAGATGTCCAACACCGTGAAGACCATGACCTGCAAGGCCCACTGCGCCATGACCCGCGCCCGTGCCCGCCTGTCCGCCCCCCTCTGCAGCACCCGCGGCGAGGGCTACATCGATACCGCCATCAAGATCCTGATCGCCGTGGTGCTGGGTGCTCTGCTCCTGGCCGGCCTGTACACCCTGTTCGGGGACACCGTCCTGCCCACCGTGACCGAGCGCGTGGAGGAAATGTTCGACTACAACGGCTGATTCCAGGTGCAGGCGCTCCTGTTCCTCGCGGCGCTGGCCGCCGCCTCGGCGGTGGACTGCCGCAAGCGCGTTATCCCAAATTCCCTTTGTCTCCTGACTGCTGCGGCGGGGCTGATCTCTTTCAGCCCCGTCCAGCTTTTGGGTCCCCTGGCATCCCTGCCTCTGCTGATTGCCGCTCTGATCCAGCCGGAATGCATGGGCGGCGGTGACATCAAGCTCACTGCCGCAGCTGGCTTTGTGTTGGGCTTTTGGCAGGGATTCTGGGGGCTGGCCTTGGGCCTGCTGCTGGCGGTGCTGTATTTCTGTATCACCAGGCTCTATCACAAGATATTCCGCCGTCCCCACGCCCTCACAGGCCGGACGCCTCTTCCGTTTGGACCCTTTTTGTCCATCGGCTTTGCCGCACTATACTGTTTTGGAGGTTGACTATTATGAAGAAGTTCCATGTAACGAAAAAGACTGTGCTCACCATCGCCGGCGTGACCCTGCCCCTGACGGCGGCCGCCATTCTTCTGCCCCGGCTGAAGCGGGGCAGAAGAACCAGATCGGTCCGGGCGTAACGCCCGGACTTTCCGACCCAACATGAAATGAAGGAGGAAATGCGAGTATGAGTTTTTTGAAAAACCGCACCGTGGTGGGCGTGATCTGCATTCTGCTCTCCCTGCTGATCTGTTTCGGCCTGACCCCGCTCTTCAATCAGAGTGTAAGCCAGAAGGCTGAGATCGTGCGGGTGGTCCAGCCCGTCCGGGCCGGAGATGAGATCACGGAGAGTATGGTCCAGGCTGTAGAGGTGGGCGGCTACAATCTGCCGGAGGATGTCCTGCGACAGAAAGAGAGCGCCGTGGGCAAATATGCCACTGCAGATCTGGCCGTAGGTGACTATATCATTTCGTCCAAACTCTCGGACGCCCCGGCCGCTGAGAATGCCTACCTGTACAGCCTGGATGGAAGCCAGCAGGCCATCTCTGTGTCCATCAAAAGTTTTGCGGAGGGGCTCTCCGGCAAACTGCAGAGCGGCGACATTGTGTCGGTGATCGCCCCGGACTACAAGCAGCAGGGCCAGACCGTTGTCCCCGCTGAGCTGCAGTATGTGGAGATCATCAGCGTCACCGCCTCCTCCGGTTACGACGCCAACACCGGCGCGCCTGCGGATGAGGAGGACGATAAGGAGCTTCCGGATACCGTCACCCTGCTGGTATCCCCTGAACAGGCCAAGGTACTGGCTGAACTGGAGGCGGAGGGTACCATCCATCTGGCGCTGGTCTACCGGGGCGACCGCAAGAACGCTGAAAAGTTCCTGACTGCTCAGGATGAGATTATTCTGGAGCTGTATCCCCCGGAACCCGATCCCGAGGAGGAGCCGGAGGAGAATCCTGTGGAATCCGAGCCTCCCGCCGATCCCAGCGAAACCGCAGAAACGGAGGCGCCCACGGAATCCGAGGAGGTGGCCTGATGCTGAATTTTAAGAAAGCCGGCATTTTTTCCCGCGGGACAGGCCAGGAGGACGCCTATGAGCAGGAGGAACAGGGCGGCGGGGTGCTGGCGGTGTGGGGCAGTCCCGGCAGCGGCAAGACCACCGTAGCCGTGCGGCTGGCCAAGTATCTGGCAGATAAGCGACGGAATGTGATCCTCCTGCTCTGTGATATGACTGCCCCCATGCTGCCCTGCATCTGCCCGGCGTCGGAACTGGAGTGTGAGCGCTCCCTTGGGAGCGTATTGGCCGCCGCCCATGTGTCGGAGAATCTGGTCAAGAACAATCTGGTCACCCATAAGCGCCTCGGCTACCTCACCATGCTGGGGATGCTCAAGGGCGAGAATGAGTACACCTACCCGCCCTACAACGAGGTGCAGGCGCGGGAACTCATCGACTGCCTGCGGGAGATCGCCACCTATGTGGTCATCGACTGCGGCAGCTACATCGCCAACGACATCCTCTCCGCCGTGGCGCTCATGGAGGCGGATTCTGTTCTGCGGCTGGCCAACGCCGATCTCAAGAGCATCAGCTACCTGTCCAGCCAGCTTCCCCTCCTGCGGGATGCCAAATGGGACGCGGACAAGCAGTACAAAACCGCCAGCAATGTAAAGCCCCAGCAGGCTGGAGAGCACATGGGTCAGGCGCTGGGGGCGGTGGCCTTCACGCTGCCCCATTCGGTGGAGCTGGAGGGGTGCTATCTGGCCGGCAATCTGCTGGCGGACCTCTCCATGAAGGACAGCCGGATGTTCCGCAAGGAGATCGAGAAGATTGCCAGGGAGGTGTTTGGGTGTTAGGTGAGAAACGAAATCAGTCCATGTTTGCCCCCAAAGCATCCGTGGAGGACTCTACCGTAACGCATACCGCCACAGGCCCGGACGGACAGAAAAAGGAGCTCCCCCTCTATTTCGGTCCGGACTGGCCGGTAAGCAGCGGTACGGAGCAGAGCCGTCATGGGGCCGGCACAGGGGGATTCCGGCCCGTGGACGAGCCCCTGCATCATGTCACAGCTGATGATGAGACAGGGGGTGAATCTGATCCCGCAGACCATGTGGATATGGCGGAAGAGCTCCCCAGACGTTCCCTGAACACGGAGCCGGCAGGCGGTCACCGGGCGCACTCCCTCTTCTTCACCCCGGAGAATGAGGGACAGGACTTCAACACCGTCCTGCAGGATGTGCAGGAGTATATCTCCGGCAAGTATTCCGCTCTTATCACCGAGGGCGGCGATGAGGACGCCAAGGCCCAGATCAAGCGGTACATCACCAAATATGTGCAGGACCGGCGCATCGCGGTCAAGGGCTATTCCAGCACCCAGCTGGTGGACGCCCTCTACACGGAGATGGCTGAGTTTGGTCTGCTCACCAAGTACATCTTCGGGACCGGCATCGAGGAGATCAATGTGAACTCCTGGCGGGACATTGAGGTACTGTACGCCAACGGGGAAACGGTCAAGCTGGAGGAGCACTTCGACAGCCCTGAACACGCCGTCAATGTGATCCGCCGCATGCTCCATGTCAGCGGCATGGTGCTGGACAACGCCAGCCCCGCCGTTCTGGGTCACCTCTCGAAAAACATCCGCATCGCTGTCCTCAAAACCCCGCTGGTGGACGAGGATGTGGGCGTTACCGCCTCCATCCGTATCGTCAACCCGCAGAATATGCAGAAGGAGGACTTTGTGAAGGGCGGCACGGCCACTGGCCCCATGCTGGATTTTCTGGCCGCCTGCCTGCGGTACGGTGTTTCCGTCTGCGTGGCCGGGGCCACTGGTTCCGGCAAGACCACGGTGGCGGGGTGGCTCCTGACCACCATCCCGGATAATAAACGCATCTTCACCATTGAGAACGGCTCCCGTGAGCTGGATCTGGTGCGGGAGAAGGACGGAAGGGTGTGCAACAGCGTCATCCACACCCTCACCCGTGAGAGCGAGAACGCCAAGCAGAACATCGACCAAGATATGCTGCTGGACATGGCCCTGCGGTATCACCCCGATATCATCTGCGTGGGCGAGATGCGCTCCGCCGAGGCATACGCGGCGCAGGAGGCGGCCCGCACCGGCCACGGCGTGCTGACCACCATCCACTCCAACTCCTCTCAGGCCACCTGGCGGCGCATGGTCACCCTCTGCAAGCGCAAGCATGAGATGGCCGACGACACCCTCATGGATCTGGTCACCGAGGCATTCCCCATCGTGGTGTTCGCCAAGCAGCTGGAGGACAAATCCCGCAAAATCATGGAGATCATGGAGTGCGAGATCCTGCCCAATGGGGAACGCCGGTACAACACCCTCTATCATTTCAAGATTGAGCAGAACCAATTGGTGGACGGCAAATACCGCGTCAAGGGCCGCCACGAGGCGGTCAACCCCATCTCGGAGAGCCTGCGGAAGCGGTTCATCGACAACGGTATGCCGCGGGAGGTGCTGACCCAGCTTGTGGGCAAAAAGCCCGCTCCCTCTAAAAGCAAGTCAGGCTCCAGTCCGGCAAAGGCAGGACAGGCAAAGTCCGCTCCAAAGACCAGGACCACAGCGTCCAAGCCACCCGCAAAGCCTAAGACCAGTCAGGAAGGAGGCGAATCCGCGTGAATATGATCCAGTTGATTGCCTGTGCCGGACTGATCACGGGCTTTTTCATTCTCCTGCGCGTCTCGCCCATGGATTTCACCGAAGGGGTGTTCCGCAGGATCACCAGCAAGCCCAAAAGCATCCGGGCGGAGGTCAATGAGAGCACCCGGCGCAAAAAGAAATCCTTCCTGCGCCGGGAGATCGAGGATACCCAGAATATCCTGCGGATGACCGGCCGGTCCGCCAAGTTCCCCATGGTGTGCGCCCTGTCCCTGCTTCTCTTTCTGGTGGGAGCCGCCTTCGCCCTGACGCTGGGCAACCTCTTCCTGGTGCCGGTGCTGGCGGTGGGCATGATGCTCGTGCCGTTCTGGTTTATCCGCCTGACTGCGAATCACTACAAAAAGAACATTGCCGCCGAGCTGGAAACCGCCCTCTCCATCATCACCACGGCCTACCTGCGCAGTGAGGACATCCAGACGGCGGTGGAAGAAAACCTCGACTATCTCAACCCGCCCGTCCGGAGCGTGTTCGCGGAGTTCCTCACCCGCGTCAAGCTGGTGGACCCCGATGTGGACGCCGCCCTCCAGGACATGGGGACGAAGATCGACAACGCCGTGTTTCGGGAGTGGGTGGCCGCTCTGCTGACCTGCCGCCATGACAGGGGCCTCAAGACCATCCTGACCCCCATCGTGGCCAAGCTCTCCGACATGCGCATCGTCAACGGTGAGCTGGAGAATCTGGTGTTTGAGCCCCGCAAGGAGTTCATCACCATGCAGGTGCTGGTCATCGGCAATATCCCCCTGCTGTATTGGCTCAACCAGGACTGGTACGATGTCCTGATGCACACCCCGCTGGGGCAGGCGCTGTTGGCGGTCATCGCCGCCGTGATGTTCATCAGCACCGCGGCGGTTATCAAGCTGACCCAGCCCATTGAGTATCGGAGGTGATGTCGGTGGTATTTTTAATTTTCCTCTTTGGTATTCTCCTCGCGGCGGGCCTGTTCTTTATTATGGCCGATCTGCTTAAGCTCCCCCGTCTGGCCACACAGAGGGCCATGCTTTCAGTAGGCCGCCAGGAGAAAAAACAGGCCAAGAGTGTGGAAGCCCTGCTCATGGGCTGGGCGGTCAGACTGGCTCCGCACATCCACATGGATGAGTACAAGCGCGGGCGCCTGAGAAACACACTGGCCGCCGCTGGGCTGAACATGACCCCGGAGGAATACACCGCCTTTGCCATGGTCCAGACCAGCGCGGTGCTCTTGGCGGTGATCCCATGCCTGCTGGTCTTCCCGCTGCTGGCACTGGTAGTCGTTCTTCTGGCGGTGGCGGTCTATTTCAAGGAGATTCGCCGGGCGGAGGAAAAGCTCTCTGTCAAGCGGGACGAGATTGAGGCGGAGCTGCCCCGGTTTGTGGCCACCATCACACAGGAGCTGGCTGTCAGCCGGGATGTGCTAAGCATGATCGAGCACTACAAGCAGCACGCCGGCGAAACCTTTTCCGCTGAGCTGGATGTCCTCACCGCGGATATGCGGTCCGGCTCCTACGAGGCGGCGCTGACCCGCTTCGAGGCCCGGTTTAATTCCCCCCTCCTCTCGGACATTGTCCGGGGACTCATCGGTGTGCTGCGGGGTGATAACGGGATCAACTACTTTCAGATGCTGTCCCATGATATGAAACAGCTGGAGCTCCAGCGGCTCAAGGCGAAGGCCATGAAGATCCCGCCCAAGATCCGGGCCTTTTCCCTCACGCTGCTCATGTGCTTCCTGGGGACCTATCTGGCCATCATCATCTATGAGATCATCCACTCCCTGGGTGGGATGTTTTAAGAGAGGAGGCTCCCGATGAATGATAAACAAGAACTGAAGAAGCGGATCGATGCCAGCTATGAGCGCAGGGTCAAGCAGTGGATGGAGTCTGATCCCGCCCAACTGCTGGATGCCGCCGAAACGATTGCCGCCGCACAGCTGATCCATGACAATCTTGACGATGCCATCAGCGAGCAGGACGCGAAGTTCCTGCTCTGCCTGGATGACCCGCTTGGTTATCTTACAGACCGGTGGATCTCGGAAAATGGCGCCGATATCCCTCACGAGGAGGAGCTTCTGCACTGTGTATGGACGCTCCAACAGGAGTTTAACGATGTGCGTGTCCCCGCAACCGTCCGGGATTTCCTGCTTGATCATAAGGGCGGGGGATTTTTCCTGATGACGCCGTGCGGTTTTGTTTCTCTCACGGAAGCTCAGGCGGAAAGCCTGCTTGATGGACACGACATGATTTCTCATCCTGGCGTGTCAGGTATGTCTATGACCGTTCCGGCCGATGAGCTCCTCGCTCAGACGGTTAAATCAGCCAGCCGGCAGAACGGTGTGTGGCATCTCCTCACGGAAACTCCCGAGCAGGCACAAGGTTCTCCGGAAATGGAGGTGACCATGTGCTGAAACGGATTCTGAGATCCCGCCGCGGCGAGGGATACATGGATGTGTGCGTACTGGTTCTCTGCGCCATGCTGATGATTGCGCTGGCGGTACAGGTCCTCCCGGCCTTTATCGCCAAACAGCAGCTCGACACCTTTGCCACTGAACTGGTGCGCGAGGCGGAGATTACCGGCCGGGTCGGTTCGGAAACAGATCGCAGAGAACAGGCCCTGCGGGAACAGACCGGACTGGACCCCGCTGTCCAGTGGAGCGATACCGGCCGCATCCAGCTCAATGAGGAGGTCTCGGTCACGCTCACCTATGAGATTGACCTCGGCCTGTTTGCCGGCTTTGGCAGCTTTCCCATCACCCTGCGGGCGGATGCCACAGGAAAGTCGGAGGTGTACTGGAAATGAACAGACTCCGGCAGATTTTGAAAGACCAGCGTGGCGTGGCCTTCCCCCTGATTATTGCCATCGTTTTGGTGCTGGTGATGCTGATGTGCTGCATCAGCGAGTATTTCCGCCTGCTCATCGTGGCCCAGGGGGTCCGGGACGCGGTGCAGGAGGCAGTGATCTCCACCGTCAACGACAACTATGACGATGTGTACCATAGCGTCCGGGAAGGCTACTCCGGCGCCTATCAGCCATTGGCGGGAGACTTCGAGGAATCGCTGGACTATGGCGATATCTATGGACGCCTGGACGATATCCTCGGACTGACCTACCAGGGCGGCTACCACACCCAGTACACGGAGGACGGCACCACAGAGTTCCGTGTCTGGGGCCTTGATGTGGAGATCCGCAACGCGCCGTTTGCTTCTGGCGACAGCGCCGGTGACCGTTTTGTGGCGGACTGCGAGATCGAGCTGGAGGTCCCGGTATCCTTTGGCGGGGAGCTTCTGCCGCCCATGCGGATGACAGTCAAGGTCAGCGCGGGCTACACACCTCGGTTTTAACACAGTTTTCAAAAAGTTTTCTGTTGCCCCAATAGACTTCTCTCCACTCTTGTGATAGGGTACAGCTTGACAAAGACCAGGATGTATAGGAAGATGTAGGCAATAGATTTTAAGGCCGAACTCTCCTCAGCCGCCTGGAATTACATGCGGACCGCTTCCGCAAGAAGTGTGACCAACAGAAAAAGGAGGAATCCAGACGATGAAGAATAATACGAAGAAATGGCTGACGGTGGCCGGCTGCCTCGTCATCTGCGTGGTGCTGGTTGTTGTGATCGTGAGCAGCTTCAGCAAAGACAAGGTCACCGACGCCCCGCTTCCGCCCAGCAGCTCCCAGCAGGGCAATGTGGTGGTGGACCCGGACAACAGCACTCCGCCTCCCTCGGAATCCGGGGATGTCCAGGAGCCGGAAGACGCTGTGACTGTCAACCCGGAAACACCGGATGCCAATACCAACGCCGGCGAGGGAAACGGCGCTGACTTTACCGGCACAGAGCAGACCATCCAGGGCGATCCGGCCAAGCCGGAATATACAGAGGAGGAACTGAAGGACCCCACCAAGACGCCGGATGGGACTCCGGTAGAGGGCACCCCTGAGCCGCAGGACCACGACAATGTAACCCCGCCCCCTGAGCAGCCCTCCACCAACACCAGCGGTGGCCTGCCTGGTTTTGATAACGTGCCAGACGCTGGTCCGAACCAAGGCGAATATGTTGACGGTGACGGCGACATCAATAAGCAGATTGGTATCATGGACTGATACAGCAGAATTATGACGAGAAAAAGCACAGCTTCGGCTGTGCTTTTTCTTTGTCAGAAAGGAGGAGACATGAAACGAGTTATCAGTACATTCCTTTCTTTGGCCCTGTTACTTGCTCTTCTTTGTATGTCCGCTTATGCTGACACTGGCGGGTCTGGCAACATTGACGGCGGGGGTGGCAGCATGGGTGATGCCACCAGTCACGGGAGCTGGAACCCCGGTAATGACGGTGTCCGGGTTACTGTGGTACGGGCCAGTGACCATGCTGTGGTCACCACACCATTTGACTTCACCAACAAAACACCATCAGAGGGTATCTATCATTTCGGTAAGGTGAGCAAGCTCCAGTACAATAACGGAACGGGGCTTTCTCCTGTCAAAGGTGGGTACACCTTTAAAAATCCCGGACAGATAATGCCAAGAATAATCAGCACTAACGGAACTAACAACATCGAAGCAATAAAAAAGTATTTCTGCTCTGAGTATATTGTGAAGCGGATTGCCGATATAACCGGCATGGATTACGATACGCTCATCAGCGGCGAGTATAAAATCCTGCTGGAACCCATTGCCTATTATAAGTTCGAGGGCGTCATGATCGCCACAACCGCAACGGAGGCGGCGCTTTATGACGAGCAGGTCAGCGGCCAGCTCCGCTATTGGATGGGATCGCTGACAGCCAAAAACCTCCCACTGTCCATGTTCCTCGAAACACCGGATTTAGGCTATCCTGCATGGTCCGGTCCCACCAATAAGAATGTGTCCAACTCGGACATCAAGTCTTCTTTGGGCCTTGGCATCGTCCGCTTTGAGGAGCAGCCGGAGGAGCCGGAAATCAGCACCTATGACTATGAGTACCGGACCAATACCGAGGTCATTACGGCAGTAGAGGTCAGCGGAGGCCAGAGTGATCCGGATAATCCAGTCACTGTACGGTTCCATATTGATGGGACCACCTATACGGTCAGCAATGTCTACTACCCGGACGGGGATTCCCAACTGGCCTGGGTACGCTGGACCACACCGGACGAACCGCAGGATATGACCATCAATGTGGATGTATCCGGCCCAGGCTCAGCACAGGCCACCATCCACTGCAAAATCGTAGATCTGGATGAGAACCCGCCGCCCAACCCGGTGGCGGATGACCGGAACGACTCCTTCACCCCCTCCTCGGTCCCAGACCGGCCGGAGAAAACCTCGGCCCAGTGGACCATCTGGGACCCTTGGTGGCGGGAATACTGGGTGTGGCACAGTACCGGCGAAGACAGCGGATACTGGTGTGACCACGGCTGGTGGGAATTTGATCTGGAACGCTACAGTGCCAGCCTTTCCGCTGCTATGGAAATTACTCCAGACGAGAAGAATCCCACCGCCAGCGACAGCACCATGAAGTCCGGCTATGGGGTCAATCAGGTGGTCACCGCCAGAGTGAACAGTTCCCAGAGGTCGGCCACCACCGCCCTGCAGAATGCAGTCAGTTACTTCCCAGAGTTCAACTATGAATCCTTTTGGCGGCTATTGGATCGCATTTCCATCAGCTCCTCGTCCTCCCGGCTGGAGTTCCAGAAAAACGAGTACAGCACCTATAACCGGCGCACCCATTTCACGCCGATCTGGTACCTGGACGGCTCCTATACGGTCAACACCTGGGTCATCGACTGCTGGACGCCGGCGGGGATGCTGTCGGCCAACCTCACCGATTCGCTGAGCATCCGAGGCAATCTGTGGGACGATTGGCACATCGCCCCGCTTGACCCGTAGGAGGTGGACTCTATGGGATATATCCGATTAGATGAGCGGCCCAGCGAAGTCTACCACTACACGCACCGAAAGAATCTGGACAGCATCCTGCGGGACGGTCGAATCCGGCGCATGGGCGATAGGGAGTGCTGGTTCTGTGCCTCTCTGGAGGATACCCTGACGCTCATGCGGGCCACCGTCATGAGCGAGGGGAAGCCCTATTACAAGGTGGGCGGCAGCATCGGCCACTACCCCAAGTTTGTGCCGGAGGACTATGTGATCCTCCGGCTGACCCCCGGTATCAGACTGGCGAGTGGGTGCGCTGGATGTAGGAGACGCCTCCGGGATCGCCGCCCGAACTGCTGAAGGCCGCCGAGGTATTCAGCAACCTGAAGCTGGGCTTCCGGGGAGATCTGAAGTTCCAACAGAATCCCGAGGTTATTGAAGTGGCCCCGCTGGTTGAGGTTGCTCAGACGCGGTTTTTTGATATTTCTTTCTCGATGTAAGGAGGCTCTTGACAGTGGGTAAAAAAGGGCCCCCGGCAGTATGGACCAAGGGGAAAATCGAAGAAGCCTTCGCGGGATTCGCGGAAAAGAACAGCAGGCTGCCGGTGGCGCGGGAAATGAATCCCCAATTTGGGCTGCCAACACGCAGGACCTTTGAGCGCTACATGGGGATGACCGCCCAGGAGTATGCTGAACTTCGCTACCCCACGCTTCTCTCCGCAAGAGATGAGCGCCATATTCAAACCGTCCTGGTATAGCGGAACGAAGTACGGGAGTGGTCTGTTGAGCGGCTTATAGAGGCGGAAAATGGTTTCTTTCTAAAGCACGGTCGGCTGCCGGAGCCATACGAAGACACAGCTGAAAATGGGCTTCCAATGTATTCGGTGTTTTGCAAACTCGCAAAGGAGGTGCTTGAAGCATTATTAAAAGAAAAGTTCCAAGAACTATCCGCATCTGACGGACAGATTCTTACCCTGTAAGCGATTATCAGAGTAAAAGCAGACAAGAGACAGGCCGTGGGAAATACCTTGCGGCTTGGTTGTGCTGGTCCACCTGTGCCGCGGGAGAATAACTCCCGCGGCTTTTCCTTTTCAAAAGAAAGGTGGATTATTTTATGACAAAGTACAGAAAGGTTCTCTGCGGGTTTGTAATGGTCTTCCTGCTGGCAGTCCTACTCGGCACGACTGCCTTTGCTGCTGAAACGGGAAATGTGGCCGAGGCCATTGAGGGGACATGGACAACGGCATCTGAGCAGATCAAAACCGTAGTGAATAATGTCATTTTTCCGGTGATCGATCTTATTTTAGCCGTATTTTTCTTTGCAAAATTGGGGATGGCGTATTTTGACTACAGAAAGCACGGCCAATTTGAGTGGACCGCGCCGGCCATTCTGTTTGCCTGCCTCATTTTCACCCTGACGGCTCCCACCTATGTCTGGAGCATCCTGGGAATGTAAAGAATTATTCTGAGAACACAGGAGGAAGGGACCAATGGAATATCCAATTTCAAATCCATCCGGAAATAAAATGCTCTCATTGGTTAACGAGTTGTACCAGCGGTCTGCCGGGATGTGCAGAGCAGGCGCAGGTCCATACGGCATCGGGGTAAGCGTGGTAGAAGATACTCCCATTGATGTGTTTTTCACCTTTGATCCAGATCCGGTTCTGGATTGTAAAATACTGCCGGTGGAAATCCCTGAGTACACTGTCGGCGTGATTGGCTCCTGGAGCGGAGAGCGCAAATATCTTTCGCGGGAGGGGGTGGAGCAGCTTCTCTCTGCCTCGGACCCGAAGACCAGAATATTGGCGGAAACGCTCCGGTACTTTGAAGGAAAGACCTGGATCGTGAGCTGCGCAGATTGTCAGGAAGCGTTCGGGATTCTGGCGGATGCGGAAATGCGCGAGGCATTTGGGCTGGATGAGCAGGAGCAGATTGGACCGAAACTGGAAATGTAGGACAAGAATGATGAGGCGTAAGCCGGAAATGGAAGGCGGTTTCTATGGGCTGTTGGGGAATCACCGCACTGGAATCCGACGATGGACTGGATGCAGTTGGGTGTATCTGGCACAATTTATCGAAAGACGGACAGCTGGACCTGGGGGAAATGCTTGAACCATTAAAGAAAGACCAATGGAATGCCCCCTGTGATGTAAAGCTGGGGTGTTCACATACCAGCCCTATGGCACTGGCTGAGATCATTGTAAGGTATCTTGACGGCAATCCCGGCAGTTTGGACTATGATGATGAGTGGGCGGCCACGGATAACAAATTTCGGTCTATTACATCGTTTACAGCATCAAGATCTTCTCTCCAGGAACTTCGGGATTACCTTGCGGACACCTTGAAATATGCCAGGATCAGGGCGGAGCAACAGATCAAAGCCGGCGAACTGCCCGGCGGCTGGTTTGATCCGAAAGATTGGGATAGGTGGCAGAAACACATGGAGGGCCTTATTCACCGACTGGACGGTGTTCTGGCCTTGGAAAGCAGTACGCTGGAGCTGGCCCGCCCACCGGCTCCGGCTGCCCCGGAATTAACCGTGTAGGGAGGGAAAGAAACATGAATCCATTTGGGCAGGAGCTGAGGAAAATCCTCACGCAGTGCAAAACCAGCGGCCCAGTATCCTTTGCGGGCAGGTCGGCCTACATCCAGCTTGACCCGGATCTGCGGGCCAGGCTGGAGTTCGTTTCTCTGAACATTGCCAGCCAGTACAATGCCCTCAAGCTGACGGTTCTGAACCGGACCGAGGGCGCGGTGGATGTGAATATCCTCCGCTTTGGCGATCTGCTGGGAAAGAAAAAGGTGAGCAACCCCAACTTCCCGAATGGCGTTTTACCGCACCTCTGGGATGACTACGGGAAGGTGGGCTGGTATGTGTACCAGCCTACTCAGGCAGATTACAGGGTGCTGGCGGGCGCGGTAGATGAGTATCTGCAAGTGTTCCAGCGTCAGGATGAGGCGCAGGAGCACAGCCCGCAAATGTATTAAGAAGACAGGAAGTGAATCCAAGCAGGGGCCGTGCCAAGTCACGGCCCCTGTGCCTTTGAGCAGGAGTATACGTCCAATACTGGCACGGTCCCCCTTACGCAAAGGGGTGAAACCACCAGATGTTTATATTGGACTTTTTCCTCGGCGGGCTGATGGACCAGTTCATCGACTGGGTCTACAGCCAGCTCGTGGGCTTCTTTGGCAACTTTTTTGCCGAGATGGGGAACATGGGCGTTGAGCTCTTCGAGATGAGCTGGGTACAGTCCATCGTCCTCTTTTTTTCTTATCTGGCCTGGGCGCTGTATGTTGTCGGGCTGGTGGTGGCCGTGTTCGAGGTCGGGATCGAATACCAGACCGGACGGGCCAATGTCAAAGACGCCGCGCTCAACGCCATCAAGGGTTTTATGGCGGTGAGTTGCTTTACCCTGGTGCCGGTAGAGCTTTACAAGCTCTCCGTCACCCTACAGGCCAGCCTGACCTCCGGGATCACCGGGTATGGGGAGAGCTTTGACGTCCTCTCCATAGATATCATCACTTCCCTGCAAGAAGTGGATATCGGAACGGCAGCGGCCTCCGGTGTGTTTGGCGGGATCGGCAGCATCACCAGTCCCATCATGGTCATTTTCATTATCATCATGATGGGATACGCCATCATCAAGTGCTTTTTCTCCAATCTTAAGCGCGGCGGCATCCTGCTCATCCAGATCGCTGTGGGCTCCCTGTATATGTTCTCGGTGCCCCGCGGCTACATGGACGGCTTTGTGCAGTGGTGCAAGCAGATCATCGGCCTGTGCCTGACCACCTTCCTGCAGGCCACCATCCTCACAGCGGGACTGTTGGTGCTGAAAGACCACGCGCTGCTGGGCCTTGGGCTGATGCTGTCGGCCGGTGAGGTGCCGCGGATCTGCGGCGCCTTCGGGCTGGATACCTCCACCCGCGCCAACATCATGTCCGCCGTCTACGCGGCACAGTCGGCAATCAACACCACCCGCACCGTGGTACAGGCAGTGGGGGTGGCGAAATGAGCAGAGAAAAACTGATTTATATCGCTTCTCCCTTTGCCGGAGAGATTGAGGCGAACATTGCGTTTGCGAAAAAAGCCTGCCGCTATGCGATCCGCCAGGGTCATACTCCCATCGCCGTCCACCTGCTCTACCCGCAGATGCTGGATGACAGCGATCCCGCGGAACGGGAAACTGGGCTTCGGCTGGGGCATCGAGTGCTGGAAGTCTGCGACGAACTGTGGTGCTGCGGCGACCGGATCAGTTCCGGCATGGCCCGTGAGATTGAGGAGGCCCAACGGCTCGGCATCCCCATCCGACAGATTGGGGAGCTGGAAATCAAGCAGGAGGCTCTGCCCGCTGAGATGGAGCAAAGCGAAGCTCCAGGGCAGAGCATGGGTATGGCATAATGCCCACGCTGGGCAGCCTGTTCGATGGAATCGGAGGGTTCCCCCTCGCGGCGGTCCGCAACGGCATCGAGCCGGTGTGGGCCAGCGAGATCGAAGCCTTCCCCATCGAAGTGACAAGAAAGAGGTTCCCCTCCATGCTCCATGTCGGGGACATCACGAAGTTAAACGGCGCCGAACTCCCCCCGGTGGACATTATCACAGGGGGCTCACCCTGTCAGGATCTCAGCGTGGCGGGGGCCAGAGCAGGTCTTGCCGGGGAGCGTTCCGGCCTGTTTATGGAGCAGATCCGTGTTGTAAAAGAAATGAGGGATGCAGATGAGCGGCGCGGCAGAACAGCTCACGCTATTCGACCTCGATATATGTGCTGGGAAAATGTCCCAGGAGCGTTCAGCTCGGCCGAAGGCGAAGACTTCCGCATCGTCCTCGAGGAGATCGTCCGAATTAAAGACAGCTCCTGTTCAGTGCCTCGACCTGACTCCGGGCGCTGGGAATCTGCTGGGGCAATCATTCTGGGAGATCAATTCAGCCTGGCTTGGAGAGTCTTGGATGCTCAATTCTGGGGTGTCGCCCAGCGAAGAAAGAGAATCTTCCTTGTCGCGGATTTTGCAGGACGAAGTGCCATCCAAATACTATTTGAGCAGGACCGCCTGCTTAGGGATTCTACGCCGGGCAGAAGCCAGAGGCAAAGAACTTCCGCCCCAGCTCAGGGAGGCGCTGATCCTCCAGGCGGGACAGCCTCCATTGGATTCGACGGATACAACGGAGACCTGGTGGGAGAAAAGGCGGCCACCCTCGGCGTAAACTGCGGGATGTCCACCGGACGGAACGGTGTGATCACCGCCTTTGCCGCCAATCAGCGGGATGAGGTGCGGGATCTGCGCGATGTCGCCGCAGCGCTGACCGCCCAGCCTGGGATGAAACAGCAGACCTTTGTGGCCGGGATCACGGCCAAAGGCAACGGTGACTGCTTTCTCTCTGAGGAGCGGCACACCTCGCTGAGCGAAGGCGGTGGTATGCCTGGACAGGGGTATCCCGCCATTTTTACGGCCGGTTTTTCTGCTGGAGCCGGAGCTTCCGCAGGAAGTATTGGCTATAGCGAGGAAATTGCGCCCACATTAAAAGGGACCGCCAGCGGAAACTGTATGCCATCCATTCTATGCCTTAATGACCAGGGGGGAGAGCGGATGGATTTGACAGAAAATAAGACGGCTACCCTGCGGGCGCAGATGGGAAGCCATCAGCCTGTCATTTGTCTTAACGACCAGGGCGGAAATATGATGGCCTGTAGTGAAGATGTTGCTGGGACACTCCGGGCGCAGGAACATGGCCACCAGCCACTGGTGCTCGCCACCCAGCAGGGCGGCGCGGAGCTCGGCGTGGGCGTCTGCCCAACCATAACCGCGGCGGCAGGGCTGAGCGGCAATAATCAGCCGGTATTGTTCGAAAACCATGGCATCGACGCCCGCTACACCGGCCCCCATGCCGTAGCGCCCACCATGTCCGCCCGATACGGAACCGGCGGCAACAATGTTCCGTTGATCGCGCAGGAAAGTGCTCCAACCCAAGAACCTGCTCACGCTATGTTCAGCAGACAGCGGGTGGATGTGTTCCGAAAGGATGCAGTAGCCAGCACCCAGAGCGCCCGCCAGCATAAGGACGCGACAGACCTGGTAATGGATGTGGCTGAGTTAGACTGCAGGAATGGCCGGGAGAACGGCGATTTGCACGGTGCGCTTCAACAGGGCGCCACCGGAAGTTCCCTCAACTCTATTCACCCAGTCCGAACCGGACAATTCATCCGCCGGCTGACCCCGCTGGAATGCGAGAGGCTCCAGGGGTTCCCGGATCACTGGACCGACCTGCCAGGCGCCTCCGACTCCGCCCGGTACAAGGCGCTGGGCAACTCTGTGGCGATCCCCTGCGTGGACTTTGTCCTGCGGGGGATCGCATTGGCGTTTACTGACTCAACAGAATAAGTGAAAGGAGCTATTAACATGGAACCCATGAAAAATCTCTGTGGTTTGATTCCAGAGTCACTTCATAAGCGGCTGATGGAAAACAAAGATCCGGAGATGACCAATGGCGAGTATCTCACCAAGGTACTCACCGCCTATCTGGACCAGCCTGCCACACCGAGGCAGGAACAGCGTACTTTGGCCGTTCAGATTTCAGAGGAGATGTTCCAGCAGTTGAAGTCGTATTTGGATGCCCATTCACCGCTCACCCAAAAGGCATTTGTCCAGAGCCTTCTGAATCAGGCGTTGGGCCAGTGGGAACAGGGTGAGGAGCCGCTCCAGGATGCGGCCATACAGGAAAACAAGAAAGAACGGACGCTGGCAATCACCATGCCCGAGACGCTTTTCCAACGTGTTGAGCAGTATCTCGAGGCACACAAAGGTATGTCCAAACGGGCCTTTGTTGTGGGGGTGGTGGCTCAGGAGCTCCGCTCCTGGGAGCTGGAACAAAACCAGAGCGAAACGCAGGAGCGAGACGAAGCGCAAAGTCAGGAACCCGATCCTGAACAGGATGAACAGGGATTTGGAATGAGCATGACAATGTGAGGTGAACGTAAGTGTATATCTATCCGGACAACCTGAAATCAAAAGCGGTTTTATGGCTGTGGGAGCTGCGGGACATCGCCATTGTCGGCGTGGGCGCCCTGATCTCCGTATTCGCCATGGCCCAACTGGGCCTCCTGCCCCCGGTGGTGGTCACCGCGGCCTATGCATTTCTCTCCATTCGGCTGGAAGATACCAGCATTTTGGACTTCCTGCGCTATGCGATTCGATATTTTCTCCTGGGCCAGCAGACCTATGCCTGGGGACTGTGCGGCTCAACAAAGAACAGGAGTGATAAAGAATGAGCAGAAAAAAAGAGGCAAAAGCCAAGCAGACCACACGGCAGCTCATCGGGATCGACGAGATCACCGACAGCGGCCTGAAGACCGGCCACGGGCGGCTGACCTTCTTTGCCATCAAACCCACCAACCTCTCGGTACAGCCCCCGGAGGCTGTAAGCAGCCGCATCTATGCCCTCATGACCGTCCTCAAGGGGCAGGCTGAGATCGAGATGCTGGCCCTCAACTCCAAGGAGAGCTTTGAGGACAACAAGCGGCACTACCGCCAGCGGGCCGCTGAGGAGGACCTACCGGTCATCTGCCGGCTGCTGGAGGCGGACGCCAAATCCCTGGACCGCCTGCAGATCCAGATGGCGACTGCCCGTGAGTTCTTTGTGCTGGTCCGGATGCGGGAGGAAACAGGCATGGAACTGCATACCCACCTCTCCCGCGTCCAGAAAAGCCTCGAAGATCAGGGGTTTAAGGCAAGCCTCTCCAGCGGCGAGGATCTCAAGCGCATGCTGGGCGTGTACCTCGAGCAGAACGCCACCACAGAAAAGTATGAGGATTACGATGGGGAACGCTGGATCATTCTGAATGACTGATCTGTGACCCGCAATTCAATCAGTATGGCCGTCAGGAGAACTTCCGGGCCATATCAGGAAGAAACAGCGCGATGAAAGCTCTCCTGCCGGCCTGGACAGGAGGTTTTTTCATTGCCGAAAAACAGAAAAAAGAATATGCCCCAGCCTGCGGCGGAGGAACCGTATATCAAGGATTTTCTTGATATGGTCGCTCCCTCAGTCATCGACTTCAAGGTGGACCACTACCTGTGCGGCAACACCTGCCGCTGTGTGTGGGCGCTGCGAGAGTACCCCACTTGTACCGACGAGCAGGCCATTCTGCGGCATCTGGGCGAGATGGACGGGGTCACCATCCGCATCTACACCCGGCAGGTCACCCCCAGCGAGGAGCGCCGGATCATCCACAATGCCGCCAACAAGCACCGGATGTCCCGCTCCAGCACGGAGGATCTCCAGCAGACGGTCACGGCGGAAGCCAATTTGCAGGATGTGGTCACCCTGGTCTCTACCATGCATCGTAACCGTGAGCCGCTCCTCCACTGTGCTGTGTTTCTGGAACTGACCGCATCCAGCTACGATGCCCTGAAACTTTTACAGACAGATGTGCTGACGGAGTTGGTGCGGAGCAAGCTCAATGTGGACCGGCTCATGCTCCGCCAGCAGGAGGGCTTTGTTTCTGTCATGCCGGCCGGCCGCAACGCCTTCGGCGCCCAGTTTGAACGGGTCCTTCCGGCCAGCTCGGTGGCCAACCTGTATCCCTTCAATTATTCTGGAAAGACCGATCCTCACGGATTCTACATCGGCAAGGACAAGTACGGGGCCAATATCCTTGTAGATTTTGATAAACGGGATGACGATAAGACCTCTGCCAACATCCTGATCCTGGGCAACTCCGGCCAGGGCAAGAGCTATCTGCTCAAGCTGCTCCTGCTCAACTTCCTCGAGGCGGGCAAGTCTGTGATCTCTTTGGACGTGGAGCATGAACAGCGGGATATGTGTGAAGCCGTGGGCGGCTGTTTCATGGACCTGATGGGCGGCGTGTACCGCATCAACCCGCTGGAGCCCAAGTGCTGGGATGATGGCAGCGGCCCGGAGGACAGGGACGCGCCGGAGGCATTCCGTAAGTCCACCCGTCTGAGCCAGCACATCTCCTTCCTCAAGGACTTTTTCCGGGCCTACAAGGATTTTTCAGACCGGCACATCGACGCCATTGAGATCATGGTGGGCAAGCTGTACGCCAGGTGGGGTATCTGCGACAATACCAACTTCGCCGGTCTCAAGCCCCAGGACTATCCCATCCTCTCTGACCTCTATGAACTCATTGAACAGGAGTACCGGGAGTACGATGAAACCCAGCACCAGCTGTACACAAAGGAACTGCTGCAGGAGATCCTGCTGGGCCTCCACTCCATGTGCCAGGGCGCCGAAGCACAGTTCTTCAATGGACACACCAATGTGACCTCCTCCCGCTTTATTGTTTTCGGCGTAAAGGGACTCTTGCAGGCCAGCAAGAATGTGCGGGGGGCCATGCTCTTCAACATCCTCTCCTATATGTCCGACCGCCTGCTGACCATTGGCAATACTACGGCGACGCTGGATGAGTTGTATGTGTGGTTGTCGGACAATGTGTCGGTGGGGACCACCATCATCGAGTATATCCGCAACACCTTGAAGCGCGTCCGCAAAAAGGAATCTAATCTCATCATGGCCTCTCAGAATCTGGAGGACTTTGACCGGGAGGGCATCCGGGAACTGACCAAGCCCCTGTTCGCTATTCCGCCCCACCAGTTCATCTTCAACTGTGGCTCCATTGACAAGCGTTTTTATATGGACCTGCTCCAGTTGGAGGAGGCGGAGTACAACCTCATCCGCTTCCCCCAGCGGGGCGTGTGCCTGTTCAAATGCGGCAATGAGCGGTATTTACTGGAAGTCCATGCCCCGGCCTACAAGGAGGCGCTGTTCGGCACAGCGGGCGGGCGGTAAGACTGACCCCGGCCGGCAGGCCGACAGCAACCGCTATCCCCACATGAAAAAAGAGATGGCCGGCGCATGATATACGCCGGCTATCTCCACAGGATATGACATCACATTTCAAGCCCCAGTTTCTCCGCGATCTCCTCCGCGGATAGGCCAGCGGCTTTCGCTTTCTCCATGACAGATCTCATGGTAACCGGGTGGAGGAGCTTCTGCTTCTGGGCTTCCAGAGCCTTGATCTCATCCTGTTTTTTGGAAATCTTCGCGTCGATTAGCGCGATACGTTCTTCAGTGCTGCGAGCGGCCATTCAGGGCACATCCTTTCTGTTTGATGCGATTATCATAAAATACAAGCTGAACCTTGTCAACCGAATTTTGTCATATCGCCGGCTTTTCGGCCTTGATTGGCCACACAACGATATGAAATGAGCCTACAAAACCGAAGGAGGTCATGAAAATGAAACCAATTGAGTTATCCCGCCGGGAGCCGCTGCCGGGAGATCCCCGGCAGACGCAGTATGCCGGCCAGCGTACCGCACAAGAGGTCTTTGAGGAACTGAAGCACCGTCTGGAGGGCATGGGCTGCCTGCCGGACGAATATTTCCTCATGGATCGGGAATGGGAGAACGGCCGGGAGATCCCCAAAGGCGCGGATATCTTCTGTACTACCGACTACGGCAGCAGTGAGGGCGCCTATCTGGATGTGTATCTGAAGTGGTATGAAAGCGACCGGCCGGTCACCAAGAGTTTTATTACCGGCAAGACGCTGGGTGAAAGCGGCGCGGATCTGGACCGGATGTTCCTCATCTCCTCCGCCATCACCAAGGCGTTCCACGGAGACCACGGAACCTACGCCCGGTACCTCCGTCTGGGGGAACAGGCAGAGCCGGAGGACATGATTGTCCACTTGAGCCCCGCGGAACAGCGCACCATCATCAACGCGCTGGTGGAGCAGCGGGAGCGGCAGGAGCAGGCCATGTCCCAGACGGAACAGCTCCTGCGGCGGATGACCGGGAGCATCACCGCCTATATGGATGAGGTGGGCCAGCGGCCCCTGCACATGAGCGACTATGATAAAACAGTACTGGCCATTCGGGACGGAGAATTTGACGCTTTCCAAAACCTCTATCCCAGAGTACCGGACCGGGCTGACGATCTGCTGATCGAGGTGGCGGGACGGCCCGGAGTTGTGGGAGGGAATATGACCCTGATGCTTCTCGCGGCGGCAGACCGATTTTCGCCGGATGCATACCTCACCGCCTGCAAGCGGGCAGTGGAAACAGGAGACAGCCAGAGGGTGCAGACACTGGTAAAGGAGGCGAAAAACCTCCTCGCGGAGCAAGCGCCTTCTCTCCCAGGCGAGGTGATTTTGTACGCTTACACGGATGGTCATCGGAGCATCGCCAAAGACCTGATTACCCAATGCACACCGGAGCAGATCGCCGCCGCCCCCCCGAAGCTTCTTCGCTGGGCCGCGGAGAAGCTGGACTTCCAGACGGCGGTGGATCTGGTGGACAAGGGCGCCCAGCCGGGCGATGAGGCGGCCGGCATCCTGCGCGCCCTCACGGGCCAGCGCCAGGAGTGGATGGCGGAACACTTGCTGGAGCGCGGAATGCCAGTGGAGCCGGACAACTACGCCGCTCTTTATGCCTGCGTCAGCAATCAGGCTCCCGGCACCGCCAAGCTCCTGCTGGACCATGGGATGGATCTGGAGAAGTACAAAGCGTGGGCAGAGTATCGGCCCAAAGGCGAGGGATACGCGGAAACCATGGAGGAGCTGGCCGCATATTGGTCTGAACCGCGAAACAGCCCCCGGCCGGAGGATTCGCCCATGGGCGGTATGAGCTTATGAGCGTCGGCGCGGCGGCCGCAATCAAAGCGGCGATAGCGGTCCTTTCCAATGAGGAGGTCCGCAAAAAGGTGGGCTGGGTCATCGTGGCCATTCTCTCTCCGCTGATCGTGCTGGTGGTCCTGCTCTGCGCCATTCTCTCCGGGACCTCACAGCACAATGTGTCCGCCGTGGAGCTGTGTTTCCACGGCGGCTCTATTTCCGCCAGTGCTACGCCGGAATACCGAGGTTATATTGAGGAGATGCGGAACAGCTTTGCCCGAATAGACGATGTGATTGCGGTGATAAACAGCCAGTGTGAAGACGGAAAAAGCCTTGACGATACCCGCGTCAAGGCCATTTTTTATGCTCTGTATTTCGCCGCGGAGCAGCCGGGGGCGGATGGCATCCGCACATTTGCGGACTGCTTTGTGGACTATGAGGAGCGGACCAGGACGGTCATAATCACCGACGAAGATGGCAACGTAACAGAGGCCACAGAGACCTACACAGTGGCCACCCCTGTGGAAGACCTGGCGGAAATTTACGAACGGATCAGCCAGGGCATGGGCATTGAGGTTACCACGGACCACCAGAGCAACGCTGACAGCATCTATAGCCTCATCCTCTATGGCAGCCCCAGCGGGGAAAGCGGCGGCTGGTTCCCAGGGGCGGATGTCCCATTCATTGGAGCGGATGGTTTCTGTTCCCCCATCGGGGCAGGCTGGGAGTCCGTGGTCACCTCGGAATTTGGGTATCGCAGCGACCCCTTCACCGGCGAGACGCGGGGCCACACCGGGATGGATCTGGCGGTCCCCACCGGCACCCCAGTCCGCGCCGCGCTGCCCGGAACGGTGACAGTCTCGCAGTATAACGCGGGCGGCTATGGCTACTATGTGATGATCGACCACGGCAATGGCCTGTCCACCCTCTATGGCCACAACTCCCGCCTGCTGGCACAGGTGGGCCAGACGGTGGAGGCTGGTGACATTATCGCGCTCTCCGGCTCCACCGGGCGGTCTACTGGTCCGCACCTGCATTTTGAGGTCCGGGTCAATGGAGAGCGCACCAATCCCCGTTTTTATCTGCCCACGACTGGAGGTTGATATTTTTGCGTCTGAAACTTCAATTGCTGGCCAAGGCCGGCCGGCTCCGCATCTCCGAGTGCGAGGCGGTTCGGCTGATCACCCTGCCGGCCAACGATTTTCAAGCCTTTCTGAATTGGCCGTGGAAAGAAAAATGCCGGGGCATACAGCCATCCTGTTATGAGGAGGACGGCAAGCGGATCTACCGGGGCGTCCTCATTTTGGGAGAGGGCTGCGGGGACGGTGTCTTTGCCTATGACGCAGGAGAACACTTCGCCTATCTGCCCAATATGCGGGGTATGGTCGATTCCATCTTGGAGCAGGCGGTGGAAAGGATCATCCAGGAAGGCACAGAAAACACCAACGAGGGCAGCTGGTGTTACTATTTCAGTGAACTCTATGAGCAAGTGGGACTGGTGATAGAGGATGGAAATGGTTTCGACGCTCTGCTCCTTCAGAAGCTGGAGCAGCGGCCGGAGACGGCGGAGGTCACTTTGACAGACGAGTGTTTTGACGTCTGCTATTACCTCGACTACTGTAAAAAGTTTTCGCCAGAGGATCGCCAGCCCTCCCTCTCAGCAGACCGGAAAGAAAAAATCATGTCGGCCATCCTCAACTATATGGCGGAATACTTTGACGGCAGCAGCCTCTATGATATCCTTCACAACACGCTGGAAATTCGCAACGATGAGATTGGGGCCCTTGGCTTTTGCCTATACGATGAATATGAGGATGAGCCGGTGGAACAGATAGGCGGCATAACGATGCAGTGAGCGAAGGAGGAAATGGACACCATGTCTATGCTGTATCAGATAGTGGAACAGGGGCGTCATACTGCCTTTGTAAATGAAAATGGGGATGGGCTTGCGGAACTGCACCCCTTGTTGGCGCGGGCCTCTGCTATCGCGAAAGCTGGGAACAGCGGCTTTGCGGAGGCACTTTCCACTGCCGCCGCGGAGCGCGGCGCTCCGCTCAGGCGGGCGTTTGCGGATGAAGCAGATGCCCTGATCCATGACCTTGGTCATGGCGGGGCCGCG
Source organism: Flavonifractor sp. DFI.6.63 (assembly GCF_024462255.1). Classification (NCBI taxonomy): domain Bacteria; kingdom Bacillati; phylum Bacillota; class Clostridia; order Eubacteriales; family Oscillospiraceae; genus Flavonifractor; species Flavonifractor sp. DFI.6.63. Next base: position 69,699 of record NZ_JANGBE010000004.1, read on the forward strand.
GAGCAGAGGGTGGTCATTGACCTGGACAATGGGCGGATACGGGTGGAGTATGACCACCGGGCCGGCAGTCTGCGGGAGAGCCTGGACGCCCTGGCAAACCATTTTCCAACGGCAGGCGCCAACAGAATTCAGAATAGGCTCATAGCTTTCCTCGCGGAGCATGACGGAAGTGAGGAACTCTACAGAATGCTTCACGATGAGTTGAGACTGACCAATCAGGAGATCGAAGCCATGGGCTTTGATCTCGCCCACCACTATGAGCCGGACTGCGGCGACGCATACCAGGACATCGTGGACTACATTCGCTTTGAACAGGAAACCTCGGAAATCTGGCCCTGGTTTATCTCCCGCGATGAGATACTCGCCCAGGAAACGACCCTGCGGGAGATCGCCGGACGGCTGTCCTCCGCTGGAGAATGGGATACGGAGAGCATCTATGAGAGCCTGACGGAAGCCTTCGGAACCAATCCGCTGCTGGCTAAGCAATCGGAGGCTGACACGAAAGAGGAGGGAAAGAACATCAAAATCAAACAAGATTCGTTGGATCTGCTCTGGCAGTTAGAGGAGTTCAGAAAAAAGCATGAGCGTCAGGCGGAGCCGTCCGACTGGGCTATTCGGATGTGTGAGGCGTTTGTTGCCCGCAGTATGGGTTTTACGGACCGGGTGCAGTGGACGGAACTGCTCCGGCAAAGAGACGAAACCCTCTTCACCTTCGACTGGAAGTCCGGAAGCGTCAGCGACCATGTAGTCCAGTGGTGCAAGAAAAATAATCGGAACTGGAGATACAGCCATCTCGGGGAGCTGCAGGTTGCTCATGGCGGTGAGTGGAGAAAGGTAGATTATTCCTGCGTGGACGGCAGAGAAACCAGAGTGTACTTTCCACCGGAGGCGGTAAAAGAGCAGCAGCTCCAGGCATTGGCGGAGGACCCCGCCATCCATCTGCGGGACCTGCTCACCCTCGGCCTGCCGGACCACGATGTCTATCTGGTCCATACCGCAGAGGATGTGGGGTGGGTGCCCGCGGCGGACCTCCCCCGGCTGACTGCCCAAGGAAAAGAAGAATTCTCAGCCCTGCTGGACGCCAAAGTTACCGCCATTCGCCCCGGCCCTTATGGTGTGGAATTAGTACTGGACGGCGTTGAGTCCCAAATGCTGGTACGATATGATGAAGCAATCGCCAATTACTCCAGGGCTGAAAATGTCCTGGGGATTTTTATGTAATGGAGGGGTCACGATGAAGAAAGCCACGGTTGCCATTTCATTTGATCAGGAGAAACTCAAAGCCATCCAGTTCTACGCGGGAAAAACCGGCACCTCTTTGGAATCGGATCTGGATGAGTTCATGGAGAAACTCTATAAGAGATATGTACCGTCCCAGACCAGAGAGTACATCGAGAGCATGGCGGAACCGGACGAGCAGACACGCCAGCGGCCTCCCCGCGCCTCACGGAGCGCGGCGCCGGATGCGCCCGGCACTGGAAAGGAGGCCAGGGAATGACAGGCTCCATGTCCGCCGAGGTGTGGCTGGATCAGCGGCGCTGGGATACGCTGGAGGAGGCGCTGAAGGCCCAGGGCAGCGATATTGAACAGCATCTGCAGGACTATCTGATAACGCTGTACAACGAAACTGTTCCATTAGAACAGTGGACGCAGATTGAAACAGCCATCACAAAAGAAGAACTGGAATCGGCACGGGAAGCGGAAGACCAGAGGGTCTACGCGGCCTTTCATATTCGGGAACATGGCCACGACAGCGTCTTCTCGACGTGTAACGGCGAGGAATTTCTGGATGTGGCTATACGGCTGCGCCGTTATCTGCAAGGAGGCGCCGCGGCGGTGAAGGGCGATTTCTCCCGCCACTTTTATAATTCTCAGCCCATTACACGGGTGCGGTTTGAGGAATTAGCCGCTCTGCGCCTCGAAAATACCGGCAAGGTTGCCGGCGCGTTTGAAATTGATCTGGATGCCGGCTGGTGTTCCGCGCTGAATCTCGCGGACGGTTGGCAGACCTTCAAAATCAAGGATGTATCTACGGCCGCCTACCAGTCCACCCGAAGCCGCAGCAGCCAGAGAAACGAGCAATGGCGCAAGTTTATAGACTATCTATATGGGCGGGACATTGAACTCCAGACCTTTGATCCTGTTGAAATCAGAGGAATCCGCCCTCTGCGGGAGGGTGATCTCACCTTCCCGGAGGAAATTATTCTGTCAGGGCATTGCCTGAATTTTCAGTTTGACTTCGTCAGTGCGGAGGCCCAGCGGGAGGTTCTTGGAGCAGCCTTGGATCACCCCAGCGAGGGGAGCTGGCTGGATATCCTCTGTAATTATGACGTGGCGCGGCAGGAAATCGATCACAGCCTCTCCCTCACTCTGTACAATCGGGATGGGGCTGTGCGGCAGTCTTTTTCCTATCCCCTCGGGAAAGAAGAACGGGCCCTTTTGCGGAAACAGATGGAGGTGGACTGCCTCTGCAGAACCGGAAAAACGCTGAACGACTACTATGCTCGGTTGGATCTGGAGCGTGAAAGCCCTCCTGAACTCACAGCGGGCACTAAAAGACTGCCGGCAGATGCGGTATCATTTGCAGATGAGATCTCAGAGTGCGATGGGAAGCTGAACTTTTATATCCCCATAAATTTTGATCCTGACGCGGTATTTGGCACCAATGTTGCTTCCGCCTTCAACGATGACTGGCTGAATGTATACGCCAGCTTTGACTGGAAAACCGGACGGCTGGACAGCGCGCTGGCCGTGTACCTCGTCTGCGCTGACGGGCATGAGTTTGCGTTTTCCTACCCACTGACTCCCGCGGAACAGGTTCAGCTGTGGGAGAAGATGGACGCCTACTGCCGCCAGCAGACCGGGCAGGGACTGGAGGACACCAGGGCCGCCCTGCTGCGGGAGCAGAGAGAGGACACCCCCGAAATCCAGATGTAAGCGGAGAGCTACAGCGAATTTTATTCAGTCTGCACAGTGTGACAAGCAGCTTTTTGTCGGTGCTGATGAATGGATTTCTGCAAAAAAATGTGGCAATGTGTTTGCAGCAAACCATCAACCCGTCACAAAACAGAAAGGAGTTCACACAATGAAAACACAAAAAAGGCAGGTTACAATCACAGATCTCTACAACCTCGTTGCCCATGAAACCGTCTCACTTCTCGAAGCAGTGGATGACGATGCGATCCCCCCCGCCCTGGAAATGCGCAAGGGATTGACCATGCTGGCCGCCGCAGCCGGTACGGGGGAAGGCGTTGAAACGCATCTGGAGTGGATCGATCAGGAGATTGAAAACCTCAAGCAGACAGCAGGTACGCCCCAATGTGTTACGCATCTGATCCCCACTTCACAACTTGTCCGAACCGTTGATATCGATGCGCAGATAGACATGACACTGGAGTTTTTCCACATCGTTGCGGAAACCGATGAACAGGAAACCCGCACGAAGCTGTTGGAACTGGCCAGAACGACCACCGATATGTGCGGCATGGGAGACTGCCTGTTTAACTGCGGAGACGATGCCGTCGAAATGATGGACCAGATCTGGGCCGCTTTCTTAGAAGCCGCGGCTGCAGAAAATGTGGAGAGCCGGAGGGTCCTGTTGGAGAAAGCGGCAGCGGCAGCCGATGAGCTGCACGGCCTGACCGAGCCGCGGGAGGAATTGGAGGATGGCCGGATGTTTATGTCCATGGACGAACTCAGCGCGGAGCTGGACGAGGTTGCCCACATGATTGCAGGGCAAAATAACGAACCACAGCTCAGCTAAATATCAATTCACGCAACTGCCGGCGCTGCTGCGCCGGCAGTTTTACATTCCCCGCCGTTGCCCCCTGTACGGCCCTGTGTGCCCTTTTCCAAGGCGGGATGGCATCCGTACACCCGCGGCACCTCCCAGCGGTTTGCGGGGGCTTGTGCGGCAGTCCCCAAAATGAGCAGTAGCCGTCCTGCGTTGATGGCCTCTCGCCTCCGCTTTTAGCGAGGGTGAACCGAGGGGTCGAAAACAGTGCGGGATAAAGAGCGGGGGTCGCGGAGCGCCCCCACTCGGCTCACACCGCCCCGCAATGCGGGTCGGGGAACGGTTTTGCGGGGGTCACTTTTCAGGGGATGGGATCAGTCCGGGGGTCACCACGGCTGAAATTGCCCATCACTCCAATGTTTATCCGGAATTAAAACAGGGATATGAGAAGAAAAAGGAGAGATATCCGTATGGATTTTGACCCACTGAAGCAAGATGAAATTTTTCGATATATGCTTTTAGATCGCATGCGGTTGGACTGCGAGTACTACCTCGGTGACGGAGACCGTGAGAGCAAATATCTTTGGGAGGGAGATGAAAGTGAGCAGATTGAACTCATGAAAAAATTGTGGGACAGTTTCCCGGAGGACGGCAAGCCGGAGTGGTTGACCATGGAGAAGATCCTCAGTTATGAGGAGAGGATGCTCTGTCCCCAAAATCAGAGCATGGGATGCATCCAGCTTTGAAGTAAGGAGACCGTTCAAAAAGACGAAGCCCTGACCATGCGAAGGTCAGGACATTTTGATTGGAGGAAAGTATGGCGAGGGAAAAAATCAAGTTTGCTCTGCGCATAGCGCCCGAAACGCAGCGGTTGGTCAAAGAACTCTGTGAAAGGGATAACTGCCAGAGCCAGAACGAGTTTATTGAAAAGGCAATCCGCTTCTACGCTGGCTATGTTTCTGGCCAGGAGGCCACGGCGTACCTGCCGCCCGCGCTGGTGACCGCCATGCGCGGGACCGTCCAGGACAGTGAGAACCGCATCGCCCGTCTGCTCTTCAAGCTGGCGGTGGAGGTCAACATGATGATGAATGTGCTGGCGGCGGGCATGGAGATCAGCGATGAGGATCTCAAGACACTCCGCGCCCGGTCTGTCCGGGAAGTGAAGCAGACCAATGGGCGCATCAGCTTCAAAGACGCTATCGACTACCAGCGGGGCGTGGAATGATACGCAAAGGTGGTGACAGCTTGTGCCCCGCCTGATCTTCAAATGCCCCTACATCAAGGGCGGCACCTCCGCCGCCACCGCACACCTCGAAAACTATGTGAAGTATATGGCCACACGGAGCGGTGCGGAGCGCGTCGATCCGGGACGCAGCGGGTGGCCGGCCACGTCAAACCAGAAAAAGCTGGTGGAACAGATCCTGCGGGACTTCCCGCTCAGCCGGGGGATGTTTGAATACGAGGACTACGCGGCCGCGCCAACCTGTGCCAACGCATCAGAGTTCATCACCCGCGCCCTGGAGGACAACTATGACCAGATTGCGAAGAAGGAGAACTATCTGAAGTACATTGCCTCCCGCCCCCGCACCCAGCGCGTCGGCTCCCACGGATTGTTTACCGGCGAAGAAGATCATCTCGTACTGGCACGGGTGGCGGAAGCGGTTGCGGCCCACCCCGGCAATGTGTGGCTGCCCATCATCTCTCTGCGGCGGGAGGACGCCGCCCGCCTCGGCTATGACAGGGCGGAGGAATGGAAAGCCCTGCTCTCCAAGTATGCCATGGAAATGGCGGCGGCAATGAAGATCCCCTGGGAGGATTTTCAATGGTACGCCGCCTTTCACGATGAGGCCCACCACCCTCATGTCCACATGGTCTGCTACAGTGCAGATCCATCCAAAGGATTCCTGACCAAACAAGGCATCGCCCAAATCAAGTCGGGGCTGGCAAAAGATATTTTCCGGCAGGAGCTCACAGAGCTCTACCAGAAGCAGACCCAGAGCCGGGACGCGCTGAACGAGGACGCCCGCTGGGTGATGGAACAGCTCATCGAGCAGATGCGGAGCGGCGCCGGGGACAGCGGCCGTATGGAGGAGCTCATGGAGTATCTGGCGGAACGCCTGCGGCATACCGGAGGCAGGAAGCAGTACGGCTACCTCAAGGCCCCGTTGAAGGCTGTGGTGGATGAGATCGTGGACGAGCTGGCCAAGGACCCCCGTGTCGCCGCGGCCTACGCCCTGTGGTACGAGCTGCGGGAGGAGGTGCTCCGCACCTACAAGGACGACCTCCCCCAGCGCCTGCCCCTTTCCCAACAGAAGGAATTCAAGCGGATCAAAAACATCGTCATTGGGGAAGCAGTAAAGCTTGGGGCTCACCAGCAGATATTCCATCCGGATGACCAGGGGGTCAGCGAACCTGCGGCAGACACGGAATATACCTTAGCTCTGGCCTATCTCAGGGGAGATGGTGTCCCCAAAGACACCGCAAAGGCATTGGAACTCTTGAAACAGTCAGCAGCCCGTGGCAATCAGTTTGCCCAGTACCGGCTGGGCAAGCTGCTGCTCCAGGGGGAAAATGTGCCGAGGGATGTGAATGCAGCCATGCGCTGGCTTACTGCCGCTGCGGATCAGGGAAATCAATATGCCCAGTATGCCCTCGGCAAACTCTATCTGCTCGGGAAAGAGATCCCAAAAGATAGGGGCAGCGCAATCAAGTGGTTCCAGTTGGCGGCGGATCAGGGAAATGAGTACGCTCAATACTTTTTGGAACACATGAATGACCGCCTGGGCCAGCCGCCCGTGGCGGCCATTGTTTCGCTGCTCCATCATCTGGCCAACATCTTCCAGGAACAAAACCAGCCGCCGCCCTCCGGCGGTATCCGGGTGGCGGTGGACCGGAAGCTCCTGCGGAAGATCAGGGCGAAGAAGATCGCGCAGGGGCATAAGGCCGATGACCATGAGCCGGAAATGCAGCTATAGTGAAGGAGGTCTTTTTTTTGAAAGGGAAGCAAGCAGTCAAAAGTCAGGCGCCGCCGATGTGGACGGAGCAACTGCGGAACCGGAAGAAACAACCGCGGCTCCCCAACAGGCCCGTCCCATTCCATCGGAAGTGCGGGGGGCGAAATCAGTGAGTTTTCTATGATGGAGGGAGGCATACCATGCCCTATATCCACTTCACAGATGAGCAAAAACTCCGGGCCAACTCTGTCGACTTGGTGGAGTTCCTGCGCCGGCAGGGAGAGAAGCTCATCCCCTCCGGCCGGGATAAACGCCTTGCATCAGATCACAGTATTACTGTTCGTGGCAGTGAGTGGTACGATCATGAGGCTGAGGAGGGCGGCGGTCCTATCTCTTTTGTTCAAAATTTCTACGGCCTGACCTACCCCGAAGCGGTGACCCGTCTGCTGGGCGGTGAGAAAGGCGAAGTGTATGTATCAGCTCAGAAAAAGGAACGGGACGAGCCGAAGGAATTTGCCCCGCCACCCGCCAATCAGACCATGCGGCGGGTGTATGCCTATCTGCTCCAGCAGAGGCATATCAGCCGGGAGGTTCTCAATGCTTTCGCGCAGAAGGGGCTGATCTATGAGAGCCGGGAGCCATCCAAAGACAAGACAAAGGAGTACCACAACGCTGTGTTCGTTGGATTCGATGAACACGGCGCTGCCCGTCACGCCCACAAGCGGGGCCTCTACACCCAGGGCAAGAGCTACCGGGGCAACATAGAGGGCAGTGATCCCCGGTGCAGTTTCCACTGGACCGGGACCAGCGACCGCCTCTATGTATTTGAGGCACCCATCGACCTGCTGGCCTTTCTGACCTTGTACCCGGAGGACTGGCAGCGGCACAGCTACGCGGCCCTCTGCGGCACGGCGGAACACGCCATGCTGTGGATGCTGGAGAAAAATCCGAATCTGCGGAAAGTCATCCTCTGCCTGGACCACGATGCCACCGGGATCGAGGCTGCGGGGCGGCTCGCCGATATCCTGCGGGAGCATGGTTATACACAGGTTGCCCCGCTGCGCTCCGAGTACAAGGACTGGGACGAGGATCTGAAAGCGCGGCATGGGCTGGAGGCCCAGGCAGCCGAGGAGCACCCGCAGTTTGTGGCGGCGGGTCCCGTCTGCCGGCGGATCGGGGCCAAGTGCCAAGAGGCCCAGCCGGACCGTGCGGTCTATCAGATCCCCAATCTGCTCCAACAGTACCGAAACGACCTCCATTGGGGACGCTTTGACCAGGCCATGGACCGCATGGAGACCATGGCGGCGCTGGCCCTCTCGGTGGTGCTACGGGAGTGCAAACAGATGGGGACTATGCTGACCGCTGAGCAGGGCGCCCGTTTTTTGGAAAGCCGCATCCTGCCTCATGAGAACCGGGGCATCCTCAAAAACCGGGCGGATGAGATCGCCGTGCAGTTCCAAAGTGTATTGGCCAAGAACAATCGCCAGGGCATCCGTACCCAAGTAGAGAAAAAGGAGGCGGCCAGCGCATGGCTGGAGCTGGCCATCTCCTGCGCCAAGGTGCCAATCAAGTATGAGGCGGATGAAATCAAGAGACGGCAGAAAGAAGAAAAGGCCCAGAGGGAAGCTGAGCCAGTGATGGCCTAAGCCTGAAGCGGCAAAGCGGAGGAATGGCTCAGTCCCACTCCTCCGCTTCTTCCTGGCTGCTTGTTTGTCTGCTGAGATATTCTGCCCGCTCCTGCTTATTGGCTGGCCGGGTTGCCTGCTTTCCACAGTCCGGGCATTGCTTCGGCAGTTCCGGCGCCTCAAACAGATAGTAGCAATGGTCACATGCGCAAATCAAAGCAATCACCTCATACCAATTTATTATAGCAGACAAAGCGAAAACTGAACATCCCCTTCTGATATTAAGGCGTAGATATCAAAAGGAGGATCATGTGCCAACGCAAGTTATAACACTTATCGTGATAGGCGCCATCATGTTTCTCGTAATCGGCGGCCTCGCGTTTCTCTCCCATTACTATACCCTTGACGGAATCAAATCCAAGACTGTGGGCGACGGCCAGCACGGAACCGCACGCTGGGCTACCAAACAGGAGATTCGGCAGACCTATGCCCACATCCCCTTTGAACCGGAGCTGTGGCGCAAGGGAGAGCATCTGCCGGAAAAGCAGGGCCTTGTCCTTGGCTGCGAAGGGCCCAAAGACCATGTTACAGCTCTGGTGGACACCGATGACATCCACGCCATGGTCACCGCCGCCAGCGGCGCCGGAAAGACCGCGTTCTTTTTGTACCCCAACATCGAATATGCCCTCGCCAGCGGGATGTCCTTCCTCTGCACGGATACCAAGGGCGACCTGTTCCGCAATTATGCCGGTATTGCCAAGGACTGCTACGGATACCAAATCGCCGTGTTGGATCTGCGTAATCCCACCCGCTCGGACGGCAACAACCTGCTTCATCTGATCAACAAGTACATGGATATCTATAAGGCCGACCCCAAAAACCTGGCAGCAAAGGCTAAGGCGGAGAAATACTCCAAGATCCTCGCCAAGACGCTCATCAACACCAGCGGCGGCGACAGCGCCCAGTATGGGCAAAACGCCTTTTTCTACGATTCCGCCGAGGGCCTGCTGACTGCCATGTTCCTGCTGGTGGCCGAGTATCTGCCCACCGAGGACGCGGACGGAAATCCCATTGAAAAGCGCCACATCGTGTCGGTGTTCAAGCTGGTGCAGGAACTGCTGGCTCCCAGCCGGGTGAAGGGAAAGAATCAGTTCCAGCTTCTGCTGGAAAAGCTCCCGCCTAATCATAAGGCCCGCTGGTTTGCCGGGTCCGCCCTCAACACGGCGGAGCAGGCCATGGCCTCCGTGATCTCAACGGTACTGTCCCGCCTAAACGCCTTCCTCGACTCGGAGATGGAGCAGATCCTCTGCTTTGACACCGCCATTGACGCGGAGAAGTTTTGCAATGAGAAATCCGCCATCTTTATCGTACTGCCCGAGGAGGACCAGACCAAGTATTTTATGGTCAGCCTGATCCTCCAAAACCTGTATCGGGAGATCCTCACTGTGGCTGACGAGAACGGCGGCCGGCTCAAGAACCGGGTGGTCTTCTTCGCGGACGAGTTGGGCACCTGCCCGCCCATTCAGTCGCTGGAACTGATGTTTTCCGCCTCCCGGTCCAGAGGACTCATGCTGGTGCCTATCGTCCAGAGCATTACGGGACAGCTTCAGAAGAACTATGGGAAGGAAGGCTCTGAGATCATCGTGGACAACTGCCAGGTCAACCTATACGGTGGCTTTGCCCCGGCCAGCCAGACAGCGGTGGAGCTCTCCAAAGCCCTCGGCAGCCGGACGGTGATGAGCGGCAGTATCTCCCGTGGGAGGAATGACCCCAGCCAGTCTCTCCAGATGATGGAGCGCCCCCTCATGACGCCGGACGAACTCAAATCCATGCCCAAGGGCAGCTTTATTGTGGCCAAGACCGGCGTCCATCCCATGAAGGTCAAGCTGCGGCTGTTCCTCGACTGGGGCATCCGGTTCGGCAAGCCCTATGAGGTGCCAGAGAAGGCCCAGCGGTCCGTTGCCTATGCTGACAAGCAGGAACTGGAGGAGTCTATCATCCGGCGCAACTATGGCACTGTGGCCGAGCAGCCGTCGCAGGAAACAACCTCTGCTGCGGGAGGCATGAGTCAGGGTATGCAGGCCAGTCCAGATTCACGCAAGACGGCCTTTCGGCCTTGAGGGAGGGGAACAGAATGAACAGCTTTAGAAATATCTATGCTTCCGATCTGAGCCACAGAGCCAGAAGCGTCTATATGTACCTGAAGGACCGGGCAGACAGCGAGGGTCGCTGCTGGCCGGCCATCAAGACCATCGCACTGGAGCTGGGGCTTTCGCGTTCCACGGTTAAGCGAGCGCTGGACGATCTCGTGAAAGCTGGACTGCTCCGCAAAGATCCCCGCTGGCGGGAGAATGGGAGTCTTACTTCCAATCTGTATCATGTGGTATGACGGAGGTGTCCAATGCTGGTTGAGATCGATTTACTGGATTATTTGGCTTATCAAATGGGATGCGGAGTTCTTTCTGATCTTCGGCTGTCCCAGCAAAGTGAACGGCTGCACAGACTCACTGCCGCGATCCCTTTAGGTGCATGCAGCGAACGGGAATGGCTGGATGCGGCACAGTATTTGACAGGCCATGACTGCGCATCAGCACTGGAAGCAAGGAACCGTCTGGTGAGATAGCCTGTAAAAAGCAAACCCTCCCGCCAAGGGGAGGGTTTACATATCGTGTGAACCGAGTCCCGGTTCGTGATGAACCAACCAGAAGCGCCCACTCTAAGGATTTTATTTAAGACAGAAAATAACAAACAACATCTGGCCCTATAGGTTATACCGCCTTGCGTTGTGTCCGGCTTTTGAAATTTAATCGTCTTTCTGTGCAGCTGTAATGCCGACAGCAAAACCGTTGACCTCCACGCCATCTTCTGCGGGGATCAGGAGGTACTTGCGCCCGTTGATAATTTGAGTTTCCACCAGGTAACTATACTCTGGATCAGCCGAAATGGTGATCTCAGGCGTCTTGATCTCAAAGCGGCTGCTGTCGATCAGGTTTGCCGGATTCAGGACAACCCCCGAACCAAACTGCTCGCCGCAGTTTTTCTGGAATGCTGCCACCTGTTCATCCGCAATCCCGCAGCTTTGAAGGATTTGCCCTATTTCTGAGGCACTCATCTCCAGAGGTTCCGAACTCCTGCTCTCCCTGTGCTCCTTGATTTTCTCACGCAGCTGTTCATGAACAGTCTGCATCACTTCCAGACTGCAGTCAAACGCATCGCTCAAAGCTGACTGGAATGCTTCCTTCTGCTCAACGGCAGACATCGGCGCTTCCACATGGAAGATCGCGTCAATGAACTCCTGGTGAATTTCATTGGCCTTCCTGCTGTAAAAGAGAGCGTTATAGATATTTGCTGCCCGGTCATCGAATGCCGGGAACAGAAAACCCAGCTCAGGAGGAGCGACGGTTTGCCCGGCAGCACAGTGGAATTCATTGTCACCGGGAAAATATCCCAACTCTACCTTGCCCTCCTTGATGGGGCACACCACACAGACGATGTAGGTGAACACCTCATCCGAGGCATCCGCTTGCAGGGAATCATCCTTGCCCCGATGGGGAACATCGTAGCTGTCACAGGTCAGGAGCAGCAGGTAACTACTGTCCCCCATGTCCAGACTGTCAATTACCTTGTGGTAAAAGGTCTGGCGAGCCTCGTTGTCCTTAAGCTGGGAATCCCGCAGTGTGGTGAGCAGGCGGTGTTCCTCACTGTCCACTACCTGCTGAGTGGAGAATACGATGTCAATGAGGTTTTTCCCCAGGGAACCGGACAGTCCCTTCTTCAAAAGGCTCAAATACTTCTCGGACTCCTCCTGCGGCATCATGCCCAGGGATTCGTCCAGATCGGAAACGATCTCTTTACTGCTGTTGACATAGCATCCATAAACACGGCTGATGGCACTTTTTTCCGGGCGAAAACGGCGCCGCAGCTCATTGATTTCTTTTTGGTTCATTTTTTCCTACCTCGCTTTGTAATCGGAACGGTTAATAACAGACGATGAAATCCATTTTAGTGGAAAGAGCTTGAAATTTCAATAGCCGGAAGTTCTTTCCCCCAAAAGCGCAAAAAAGAAACCGCCCATGTCAGAAACTATCAGAAACTGACTGAGCGGCATATTTTTCATGTCAAACGCCAGTAGGAGCGGTTATTTTCTGATCCAGTCCAGAAAAACAGCTACTTTCTCCAAGTCTTCATCCGGCAGGGCAAGCAGCTTCTTGCCTATGATCCCACGCAGGGAATCCGGATCGTCCATAGGAGCAAAGAAAAGAGTTGGCGTCAAATCAAAGTATTCCATGATGTTGAACAGCTCCCGGAGAGAGGGCATAGAAATTCCATTGGTGATGCTTCTGATGTAGGAGCCGCTCTTTCCAAGCTCCAGGCTCATCCGATGCTCAGAAACGCCCTTCTGTTCCCGCAGCTCTGTGATGCGGTTACGCACAAACGCTTCATAGCGGCGGTTATCGTCCATGATCCTCTCCCTCCAATCTCTACTTATTATTTTAATATAAGGGAGCGGCGCGGGTTCGCACTTAAATCATCAACTTTCGCTTCACACAACGAATAATTAGTGATATAATTATTAAAATTGGCGCGAGTTTTATATTTCTATTATGAATCACAATCAATAAAATATGACTGCGACTGTGTATGAGGGCTGTCAGATGGGAAGCTGCTTTTTTATAGGGCATAGGGAGACGCCGGATCGGGTGTACCCAACCCTGCTTGAAACCATAGAGCGCCATATTGCAGAATATGGCGTATCTGAATTTGTGGTGGGCCAGTATGGAAACTTCGACCGCCTGGTGATCCGGGCACTGTCGCAGATCAAGCGAGCGTACCCGGATATTACGCTGATGCTGATGACCCCATATTACCCAGTCAACAGAAAAGTAGATCTGCCGGAGGCGTTCGACGCTCTGTTCTATCCGCCGGATATGGAGACAGTCCCCAAACGGCTTGCCATCGTCCGCGCAAACCGATACATGGTGGAGCGCAGCGATTTTCTCATTGCCTATGTGCGGCATCCGGCCAGCAATGCCAGAGAACTGCTGGAGTATGCCGGGACGGGAAAGAGAAAAGGAAAAATCCACATCACAAATTTGGCTGAGGGGCAAATCCCTCTTCCAAAGAAAACAGATGATGTGATATAATAAATAGTAAAGTTTACCCATTTTGAGATTGGTAACCCGAGGTCTTGCTATGGAAGAAAAATGGGGACAGTCCACGGCTGTCCTGTTCAAATATGAAAAATTGATTTTGGCTGAAGAAGAAACCACATCCGCTGGTGGATGTGGCGTCTCCCTTGCGGCCTTTTCGCGCCCTGCGTCAGCCTGTCCAAGTGACAGCGTGTCGCAGGGCGTTTTTCTATCTTTGGAAAGGAGTCAAAGAATATGAGCCTGAAGTACACCTGCCCCGGCTGTGGGACACCCTTGGGCTATGAGGGATTGTGCTGGAAATGCAAAGCTGAACAGGAGCGGAAGGCTGCTCTGGCCTGGACACCGGAACAAATCACAGAAAAGCAAAGAAACCTGATTCAGAACATCCAGCGGCTGGCTGATATGGAGGACCCGGAGTTCACCGACTTCTGGCAGCTGCTGGGGTACCATGATGCCATCACCCCGGAGATTCAGCGGGCGGCACTGGCCGCAGAGGTGTTCTGGCCGTGTGAAATCTATTATCACGCTCCCGCCGATGTGCGGGATGGTCTGATTCATGCGCGGTTGTCTGCGGAATATTCCAGCGCGGCTTCTAACCTGATGAGTTGCCTTGCTATGCAGGGAGATGACAAGGCAATGGAGACGCTGCTGGAGCTGGAGCGAAATCCCCGGCCCTGGCGCAAGGGCCTCTATGTGGACCCATCCAGCTATGCACAGATCGGCGGCTGGACCTTCGACAAGGAGGGCCAGAAAATCCAACTCAACTTCGATACCTGCTATCCTATGGTCAAAGGAACCACCGGCGAGAAATCTCCCGTCCGCATCGGCCGGGCACGGGAGGACACATGCCCCCACTGTGGCGGACGCATGGTGGACATGCTGGTGCTGGATGGCCGGGATGAGCGGCTCCGGTTCCTGGGGCTGGATGGTGTCCTGACTGCCACCTGCTGCCCCAGCTGCGTGGGATTCCTCAAAGGCCCCGCCTTCAACCGGTTCACTCTGGATGGCGGCGTGGAGGTCTTTCCCTCCGAACTCTTTGACGGAGCGGAGAAGACGGATTGCTATGTCAGTCCCGAGGACTACAAGGCCCTCACGGAAAATCCCTTTGTGCTGGGCAAGATGCCTGTGCCCCTGTTTTACGGCGCGGCCTGTCAGGATGTGAACACCATCGGCGGCTTTGCCAACTGGGTACAGGACGCGGAATATACCATCTGTCCCCACTGCGGGAAACCTATGAAGTATCTGGCGCAGATCCAGTGGGATACGGTGTTTGACTGTGCGGAGGGCACGCTCTATGTGGAATTCTGTCCAGACTGCCAAATCGTATCCATGCAGCATCAGCAAACCTGAGAGGAGACCTTGCCATGAGTTTGCCAAAGCGTGATGGCGTACATGACCGCTACTATCTGATCCACAAGCCGGACACTTCCCCGGAGGTGCTGGCGGAGGCGGATCTCTGCATTCAGGATGTGCTGAACGGAACCGCTCGTGAAAATCACTCCGCCTACCCGACCGTGGTGCGAAATCACAACGGGACACCCTTTCTTCCCAGCCAGCTGTTGGATCGGTATCTGTCCAAACTGCCTTTGAAGGGATTTCCCTATGAGGAAGCTGTTATATTCTGCGATGCCCTGCGGCGGTTGGTGGGCTGGCAGGAGATCCGCTATACATTGGAGAAATACATAGAAAAGCAGGTACAGGAGCGGTTCTTCCTTGTGGGAGAGCGGGATGATGGCTTTACCGTCTTTCCACCCTGCACCGTGTGGCCGGAATTGCGTCCGGAGGATGTGGATGAAGGCCTGCTGCGCTTTGCCTGCTATGTGGCGGTCTGCCATACGGTGTACGGGCAGAGTTTTGAATCCCTCACCACCGAGCACATCCTCGGCCTGGTCTCCCAGCTTCGCCCAGATATGGTGAAGCAACTGAAAACAGCCGGCAGCGGCAAATTACCAAAGGACATCCAGCAGCGTAAGACGGAGCATTTCACCGCATCGGCCAATGATGCGTTTGCTGCCATCCGAATCACCGCCAAGGACTCCACCGAGGAGTGCTATGCCGAGATCTTGGACTACCTGTGTGCGGTGCTGGAGCAGGAGGAATTCCCCCGCAGTTACTCGGTGGAATTCAGAGGAAAGGAGAAAATCTATCTGCCCATTCCCGGCTTGCCCAAGAAGGGCATCAATCAGCTCTTTGCCTGCGCTGTGCAGCACCCCGATCTGCATCCGGCTATAGAGCGATACGCTCGTCTGGCCATGCGGGAGTATGAGTACTATGAAAACTTTGCTGATGAGTTCTGCGCGATGCCCGGCACTTTTGCTGTGTTCGCTTTGGGGCTGGAGGGAGAACAGTGGGCACCGCTGGTAGCAGAGTATTTGGATCTCTGTGACGACGAGCACTCCTCCCTGCAAGAGAAATTCCTTCATGCCTTGATCCGGAAGTTTGGTTTTCAAACATGGACACTGGGCGTATTGGTACGGGGTGCATTGTCCATGCAGTGGCTGAAACCTGCCAGGGAATTCCGCAGCTTGATTGCCAATGAGGAAAGCCTGGATGCGCTGCTGACAGTCAAACGCCGCTTTTCCGCTTATCTCCTGCCGGAAGAGGACAAGGACCCGAAATTCCGGGCCACCGCTTGGCGGAGCCTGCTCTGGGCCATCTGGGGCTCGTCCTCCGAAAACGGCGGCAGCAAGGTCATCAAGTCGGCGCCGAAGGAACTGAAAGAGAAATACCATCAAGTATTTGCGTAAGGAGAACGCCATGAAAAAGAGAACGGTCAAGGACTTTATCGCCCTGTACGCCCCGGAAGATGAGGAAAAACTGGTACTGATCCAGGACGGTGTCAGCGCGGACAAAACCTTTCTGGACACCTTCTGGGCGGCGCATACCCATGCCCTTGCCATGGCGGGTGTCCAGACCGGACAGGCGATCTCCGGTCGATGCTACCTGAGCTGGCCGCTGACGGACAAGGAACGGGATGCTGGCGACTATTCCAAGCGGTTTGCCAGGGGCCAGATCTACCGGATCAAAGCCCGCGGCTGGAAAGGTGATGCCCTATACGAACCTCAGTGGTATGTTACGGAGGTACTGGAGGCAGGCGTACCCTGTCCGGCACTTGAGGAGATTTGGGCGGAATACACAAAGCCCATTCTTCTGGAGGACGAAGTGCTGGGAACCCTCACGCTGGATCGTGAGATGAGCATATTCGAGGGGACCTGTAAGTGGATGGGAAAAGAAGTCCGGATCTCGTTGGATGTGGAGATTGAAAAGAAAGCGTCCTGGACCCGTGTCACCAATGTGATGAAGAAACTGGTGGCAGACCAGGAAACCTGGGATAAGTCCCTGCGAGCGATGGCTGCCCAGAAGCTCACTGCTCAGGCCAACGAATGGCTGGCGGACAATGCCCAGACCGACCGTGACCCGGAAAAAGACCCCATCACTGAGGATGAGTTCGCCCGGCGCATCCTGCTCACCGAGTTTACAGTATCTCCCGGTGGCCGTTTTACCGCCTGGTATGAGGACGACGATATGTTCTGGGGCCATGTGATCACTGTGGATGGAACGCTGAAAAAAGGCCCCGTTGGCGCCGATATGCAGGGATAAGGAGAGGAGGAGACTTAAATGAACAGCGAACAGATCACAGCTTTTTTACAGGCACACTGGGAGTGGGTGACTTTGATCATGGGCATTGTGTCCGTGGCTGGCTCAATTCTGAATTGGAACTGGATGTGCGACCCTACCGGCAAGCCGGATTCCCACCGCTATGGACGCGGCTCCCGGCGGGTGATCTTCTTCCTGCTGGGGATCGTGCTGATCGTCACCAGCATCATGTCCTGGGTACTGTAAAGGGGACAACAAAATGTCATTCAAATTTACATTCCGGGAGATCACCCCGGAAGATACGGAAATTTTGCGTATGCTCAAACTGCGGAATGCAAAGCCGGAGAAGCATGTTTGCTGCGAGATCCTTAGAGGCGACGGTATCACCATGAAGACATGGTACAGCAAGGCGGATGTAGCCCTCTGGGGAGAGGACTACATCAAGGCCAATTCCAAAATGAAATATATAGACGGCGACTGGACGGTCAGTTTAGATATGGAGCCGTGGAACCGCACACACGGCGTATCTTCGAAAGAAGTCACATCCCAGCCCTCTCCCTGTTATCCCACCTGGCTCACCGGCCATGTGAAGGAGTGGGCGCAGAAACGCCTGCCCACCGTGACATTGTGTTCTACCACTGGCAATGAACTGCTGGAGGTTTGGTACTACGGTGACCTGTTGACCTTAAACGAAGAACCACAGCCATATATTGTTCCCAGTTATTTCGCTCCCGAACTTGTGACAGCTCGTGACCCGGAGAGTGGCGAGGAGTTCGTCATCTTTGACGCTGGACGGCATGGCTACGACAATATGTTCTGCGATGAACATGATCCATCCGAGCTGGAACACCGCTCCCTCAAGCGGTATGAGATCCCCGCCTCCAAGCTGGTGCTGGAGCTGGGGTACAGCGTGGACTACGAGGACGAAAAAGAAGACTTCGAACCGGATGAGGCGGATACTGTGGAACTGATCAACGGCGAGCGTATGCCTTGGGAACAGGTCAAGCGGGACGGCATCGACTATATCGCCCTTTACTATGTGAACGAGAAAGGAAAACCAGTCCAGATATTGGACGCAGAGCTGGCGTAAGTACAGCTATTCTATCCTTTGCTAATCCGAGGAGGTGTCCCATGACCCAAGAAGAACAGATCCGCCTCTATCGGCTGATGGAAAAGCTCAACTGTTTTTCCATCAAGAGATGCACTACCTGGATCGGGAAACGGCGGAAAAGACTGCGCGGGAGTGTTACCCGGAGATTCGGGATTTTACATACGACATTTTATGGAACGACCTGCCCAAAGAGGTCCAGGAACAGTTCATGGATGAGGAGGAATGCTTATGAGTACGCTGATTTGCTCTTTTGATGGCCTGCACGACAACAGAGTCCTGCGCTACTGCGCTGACTTTGAAGCCCACACCCTGCACATGGATACCCAGACCGAGTCCGGAGAGAAAGTATCCGTTCACTTCACCGGCCTGCTGGCCCACTGGTTTGAGAATGTGATCCAGGACAACATCCTCTTCGGCATGGACGAGATCACCGTGGACGGGTTTTTCCAGCAGTACAAAGACCTGCTGGGCGGGACCATCTCTTACGGCTTTCCCGCCTGCTGCAGCATCGAGGAACTCCGGAAGCGCATGGAACGGGAGCACATCCGGGTATTTGTCATCGACTCTTCCCTTGGGCTGTGCGGATTTGTACTGGCTCAGGAGGTGGAACTGCAATGTCCATAACTGCCTATAAAGTGGAAGCCGTCGGGCATGACCGAACCGGCGAAGACTATGGCTATGTAAATATCATGTACCGCTATGGCAACAAGAAGTTCTGTCCCCGGCCGGATCAGTGCGAGAAAATGGAGGTCATGTGGGCGGACGAGAGCGTCTATGGGCCGCCTGCTCCTGGCAGCAAGGTGGGCGACTTTATACAGACATGGCTGATGGGCTCCTGGGACTGCGGAGTATTTACCCACCGGGAGATCGCCCAGCGGCTCATGGATACCTTCACCGGTCTGAAGATCAAGGAACTGGCGTGGTTTGAGAACCCCAGAGAAAAGACTCTGAAAAATGGTAAACCGCGTGCGCGCCGGGCCAAGTGGCTGCCTGACCGGGAGGTGGATCTGGTCTACCTCTATTCCGACCGCTATCTTGACGCAAGAGAACCTGTTTCTGCCCAAACTGACTTCTTCACCGTTACAAGGATGGATGCCTGGGGCGTAAGTACCTGGTTCATGTGTACCCCAGAAGCCGCCGGGAAGCTGATCGCCATGAATTACGACAATCTGGTCGTCAAGGAGACCACCATTGTTGGATAGGAGGAAATGAATGATGACTTTGGAACAACTGCCTCCCAAGGGCGTAAAGCGAGAACAGGCCATTTTGGAGCTGGGCAAGGATGAAGCAAACGGCGAACTGCTTCTCCAGCTTGTGAATACAGAAAAGGGCAAGTGCAAAACGGCTGCTCAGAAGGCCTTGGCACAGCTGGAGTATGCCCCTGCTGCCCCGCTGTGGGCCAAGCTGGTCAAGGGCAAATGGATGGGCAGCAATATCATGTCGGATGCCTGTTCCGACTGTGTATCGGAGCAGATTGCCCCGGTTATTCTGAAGACTCTCTCCCAGCTGCTGGACGAGGGGGACACAAAGCCGCTGGAAATCGAACAGCTGAACTTCTGTTTCCATTTGATGCTGGGGAAAGCCTCGCCCAAAATGCTGGAGGTCTACCGTTTTCTTGCGGAAAACACCCAGCGGATCGCCCAGCTGAAACGCGCGCCTGTTTATCCTGATGATGATTGCACCTCCTGGTGGATTACAGACGGACTTCGGATTTGGGATGCCACACCCAAGGAAAAGGAGAAAATTCCCGCTGTGGTGCTGACCGCATCCCTGATCCGCAACCCGGATGAGCGGTTGCAAGCATTGGCCGATGAACTGAATGAATGCTATGGTGGCAGCTGGATGATCCCAGTCTTTATGAAGGCAATCATCACCCAGCCCAAGGAGCAGGTGTACGAGACCTATTCGCCCCTTCTGGATACGCCGCAAAATGGCTATTTGTACCATGCGCTGGGAATGCTCCATTACCGCTGTTATCCGGAAGGCTGGACCTATGAACGCCTGGGCCCGGATGGAATGATCGCTCTGATTTTTTGGGGTTATTATAGCTATGGAATCTATGACACAAGGTTTATGATTGAACGCTATGTGGATCTGGATGAGCGGTGGCTCTTTGATCTGGCCAAGGACCCGGAGGGCCGCAAACCTACGGTGACATGGCAGACCTACAACCGGGGCGGTGTGCTGTATGGAAGCTATGACGAAATGTTCATCAGCCTGCTGCCCCTCAAGGTGGAGAACCCGGAACTGAAGCGCGTTCTGCGGGAATACTTCCGTATTCGCAGCGAAAAAGTGAAAGTGGAAGAAAGTATTACTGTTTACAAAGATGCTGCTGAGCGGTTTGGCGATTAAGCGAGAATAGAGGGACTGGCCAAAGGAGTGATACAGCATGATTGGGACAGATGAAAACCGGGCGGTGCTCCATGTGGAGGTCATCTTCTGGGGCGGCAAGAGAAAGGCTCCCCCCAGCCTGGTCAGTGGAAAGTATAGTCCCCATTTTGTTGTCACAGGAACCAATGAATATCTGGGTGTGTGCTTCCTGGATGGAACGGAGCGTTGTGCATTTGATGAAACGGCTTTGGGTAATGTTCAGCCCCTCTACCCGGACACTGTGGACTACGGCCCGCTGGAAAACAATGCGGAATTTTTGATCTATGAGGGAGCCAATGTCGTTGGTAAGGGCCGGGTGCTGGGCCGGACGATACCATATAAAGTAAAGCCACAACGAAAGTAGGTGCCTTATGTACCAAATTGCATATATTGGCCGCTGGGAGACCCTCCCGGAAACGGCTGCCGCCATCTGTGACCATGACACTCCCAAGTTGGAGGCGTTGCTCCAAGGCGGGCTGGATTTGGGTGCTCCTATCCAGCTCAGCGAATACATCAAGCTGATGCCATTGGAAATCGCAGTTTTTCAAAACGATGTGCCCATGATCCACTTCCTGCTGGAGCATGGAGCTGATCCCGGTCTGGCAGAGGAACAGTCCCTGCTGCTCACCGCCGCCCGCTGTTGTGGGCCGGAGGTGGTGGCGCTCTTTGCTGGACAGGCCGCAAAACTCAGCCCGAAGCAGAAAGAGCGGGCCTTCCAGGAAGTACGCTGGGGCAAGCGCCCGGAGAATATCCCGGTGCTGGAGCAAGCCGGGATCACAGTGGACAAGTTTGGCGGCGAAGCGTTTCGGGCGGCGGTGTCCGATGGACAGGCCGAGCTTGCCAAACTGCTGCTGGAAAAAGGGGCGGATATCAATTACCACAAGCCGGACATGGTGTTCCCTTACGCTTCTACCCCTGTCACCGAGGCCGCCCGCTCCAACAATTTCCCCATGGTGCGCTGGCTGGTGGAACAGGGAGCGGACATCACCCTTGTTGACAAATACAGCGACCGTCCCTACAGTGTGGCGGTGCAGAACAAGAATCAGGAGCTGGCCGACTACCTGAAAGCCCTGGAACCGGAGGAATGGCACAACGAGCAGGAGAAGCTCCGGCAGCTTATGCCCTACAAGCTGCCTGCCAAGCTGGTGGAATACTTGAAGACCGGCCCTCTGCGGCTGGAGTTCCCGGATCAGGAATGGGTGAAGTGGGCGGAGCTCTACTCCTTCATGGATGTGCAGGAGATGACCTGGAAACGGAAGAAGCTACTCTCCCTGATGGTGCAGATGGACAACTACAGCGACTATCTGCTGCTGTGGAGCCCCAGGGACAAAAAGCTGTGGTATCTGGACATCGAGCATGAGGAATTCCACCCTCTGGCCAAATGGGATGACTTCATCGCAGATCCCGGCCGGTATCTGAACGGGATGATCGAGGGTGAGTTTGAGGAGTAAAGCCATGACATCAATAGACTTTCTGAACAAGGTACATAAAAACCTGGACTCGCAGGAATACAGCCTCTCTTATTCTCCAGCCAAGTCCAAAAACTTCATGCTGTACTGCAACGGCAACTTTATCGGCGGCCTGTTCGATGAGGAACTGTGCTTCGTCTACGCCGACAGTGTGAGTGAACTCCTGGGGCAGCCGGAACCCGTCTACCGCGGCTACTCCAGCACCGCCCAGCACAGGATGCTGGTGATTCCGGAGGAACACTGGGAGAGGGCACTGAAACTTCTCTATGCCGAGAAATTTGATTGGAGCCGTTTGGTGTACGACATCACATACACCAGCATTGGCGCGGCTGTGGTGGAGGACTTCTACGACGAGAATGTGGTATTCCTGCGCTTCTGCTTTGAAAAGGAGCTGCTGAAAAAGGACCCTCTGGACCGGCAGGGCCGTATCCTGCGGATGGTCTATCTCAATCAGGACCTAACAAAAGCGGGCAAATATCTGTTCCCCAGACTAATGCAGAAGTTCCTCGTTTTTACAGATCGCAAAGGAAAAACCACTCTGGAAACCATGCTGAATCGGTGGTACATCGCGCTGGAGAAGGAGTACCGCAATCATATAGAGGGATGAGGAGAATGATCTATGTTTGAAGAATTCTATGAGATGTACGAGCCCGAGGAGCAGGAAGTGGTCGCTCTGATCAATCGCTGCATCGGGGGCGGATATAACAACAAGGGTGGCTTTTGGCAAATGACCGTCGTGACGCTGGGCATGGTGTTCTGTGACACCGGCAAGGTCACCACCAAAGAGGAGCGGCTGGAGTGGCCAGTCACCGACGAGGAACGAAACAGTGACAAGGGCTGGGGACGCTTTCAAAGCGAGCAGATCTGCCGCCTGAAGATCCGCCGGATGAAAGAGGAATGGGCGCAAAATCTGATGGTACGGCCCTGCTGTATCTCCCAGGTGGTCAAGGCCCACGAGGATTGCCCGGAACTTCAGGCCATTCTGGACGAGTACCACAAGCCGGTGGTGATCCAGGATGCGGTGCTGGGAGAACTGACACTGGACAAGGACCATGATGTCTTTGAGGGTGAGATCCAGTGGTGCGGAAAGGCTGTGCTCCTTTCCCTTGAGGTCAATGCCGAGAGCAAGCCATCCTGGACTCGCGCCCGCAGTGCCGCCAAAAAGCTGCTGGCCGACTGTGAAACCTGGGACAAGGCCATGCGAGAGCTTGCAGCCAAGGAACTGACCGGGCTGGCCAACAACTGGCTTTCCCAGGATGAGGAAAATCCCCGTAACCCGGAAACCGACCCCATCTCAGAGGAAGAACTGGCCCGGCGGATCAGCATGACGAGCCTGTCCGTCACCTCCGGTGGCAGCTTCACGGCCTGGTTTGACTGCGACGAGATGTTCACCGACCATGCGGTGACGGTCTACGGCTCCTTGAAAAAGGGTCTCAAAACTGCCAACATTGAGGGGTAAGGAGGATAATATTATGAAACTGAACTGTAAACGCATTGATTTTACATATACACCCGGCGAGGAAATCTTCAGCTTTCCCGATGAATCGGGACTGCCCTTTCTTTTCGATGTAGAGGAAGAACTGACGGCTGATCCTGCCGCTATGGATGCGGTGGGAGAAATGCTGGATGAGGCGGAGAAATTGGCAGAAAAGGCCAAAACTGCCATCAAAGCGGCGCTGGCGGACGAGGACAGCCGCTACCATAGCGTTGTGACATTTTTCATGGAGTTCCACCGAGACGATGTAGGCCCGGATATTGCGGCGGAACTCTTTCCGGGAACCGACCCAGCCAAGCTGTCCTTTGCCGAGATGGTGGACTTTTTGCGGCTCAAGCGGTTTGGCAGCCTGGTGGATAGCGAGATGAACCAGCAAGTTTTCATTCTGGATCTGTCCTTCAACCCGGAGATCACCGATGAGCTGATGGTGATCTACTTTGATTTGAAGAAGGAGATTTTTTGTATTACTCATGAGAGCTGAGGAAAGAGCGTTACCTATGGAAAAAACGACCGCTGTTAATACCTGTTTAGGTGTTTTGAAGGGACGGGACTGCATCTATCTGGATCAGGTGAAACAGGATGATCTGAACAATCTGACCTTTATGGGGGACATCAATGGCCATCTGATTTCCCAGCACAGGGACGAAAAAGACTGGTTTCCCTACACGCTTACCTTCCGGCGAGTACTGGCCTATTTTGCCTGTGAATTGGACACCTATGAAAATCTGGCTGGGACGGGGCGTCTGGATGGCAGTTCTTTTGACTTGATCGAGGATAGCACCTGGCTAAAGTCCTTGCCAGTGCGGGAGGATTTTAATAAAAACATCTATCGGCACTATCGGCTGTTTACATACGATGATGTTTACAACATCATTGCGGTTTCCTATGAGTTTGCGGCAGAGTTGTAAATGCCTGAAACATGAACCATCATTGGAAGGATTAAGCCAGGAAGGAGATGCGGCGATGAAACAGAATAGCAATTGGCCACAATATCTGCCCACGCTTCTGATCCAGCAGATCCGCCTGCAATGGTATAAAGACTGTCGGGGCGGAAACGCCGCCGCACAACGGAACCAGTATCCCAAAGCCATGCGGCTGCCGAAAGACTTCTTCTCTTATTATTCCTTTGGCCTGCCTACACACTGTGTATCTATCTTACAGAGGCCCGATGGATTTCAGATCGATAAGGACTGTCGCAGGCTGATGGAATGGAAACCTAATGGCACAATGCGGCTTCATCCTTTTGAACTGATTCAGCAGGAGTCCGGAATCCAGATGCGTTACCGCTATGATTGGCATATTGGTGCGATGCCGGAGCGATATACCTACGATAAGACCAGGCAAAAACAGCCCCTCAATGAGCTGGCACTGGATTTGATTCCTGGTGATTATGGTCGGGCTGTCTGCAATGGGAGGTTCCGAGACTGGGACACCGGGATCTGGTATTATGTGCTGGACATTTTGAATGTGATGCCGCTTACGGAGCCCACCGACTCATTGACCAGTTTTATGGACAGAGAACCGAATAAGATATATACCCAGATCGACCGGCTGTGGTGACGAAAAACAGGAGGATACTACCATGATCAAAGAACGCATCCCTATCTCTGGCGACCTGGGCAGCAAGGTCAAGCAGCTGATGGAGTACGCCGGATGGCAGGAAGGCCGCAGTGTGGATATTTCCATTGCGGAGCGGTATTACGCCGATCATGGCGTCCCGATGATGAAGACCACCCAGCGGTTTTATCGCAAATATTTCGGACTGTGCTGCGAGTGGTACTTGGCGCAGAAAAAGCTGAAATGGGCGGCTGACTTTGAGTTTGCTCTGTTCCCTTACCTGGTCAACGGGATCAAAAACCATTTGGAAGAAGCCTATTTCCGGGATATGTCCGGCTGTGAGCTGGCGGAAGTCGAACAGGCTGCCGGTCAGAAGTGCCAGCCCATCGGTCACATCGGCTACTACTACCCGGCAGAGGTCTGGATCTCGGAGTACGGGAAACTGTATGCGAAATATGAGTATCAGGACGAGATCGAGTGCTTCCCCGATGTGTTTGCCCTGATCGAACGGGAACTGCGGCAGTGCAACTTTGATTCCGCTGCCATGAAAACTGTGGAGGCACTGGACGGAAAACGATGAAACAGGACTTTACGATTTGGCGCAATCAAATATTGCAGAATCCGCGGGACATTTCACCGCTGAAATTCGGAATATCGCAGGATGCGGTCATAGAAATCTTCGGGAATCCCGATGCCGTTTCCACCATGAGAAGCGACGGGAAACCTTTGATCCTCAAATACCATGACATTGAACTGCATTTCGATAGAAAGGCCCCTCATGGGCTCTACTTAATTTACAGCGACGATGAGATCGAGTTGAGCATCACAGCCGAGCACGAAGAAACGCTGCAACCAATCACCAACACAGAGCCGGTGGACAACGAATTTTTTCTTCGGGATGGAGCGGTCTATTTCTCCGGCCTATATGAAAACGGTCTGCTCAAAGGTGTTGCGCCCAAAGACTTCTGCTGCTGGCGTTACTGGGGCAAATCCTCTACGGCCTGCTTTCTCGGCGGGATTCGCCTGCGTGGAGCAGACCCGGCATCGTTTCGGGTGTTAAACTATGCCTACGCGATGGACAAAACAGCCGTCTACACCACCAGCAGGAGAATCCCAGATGCAGAGCTGGCAGCCTTCCAGGTGTTGGACAACGGCCAGAACGATTCGGGTGCGCCCCAGGGATATGCAAAGGACAGCCGGCAGGTCTACTTCCACAACGGGGACGGCAAGGTGAAGATCATCAAGGGCGCGGAAGTTTCCTCTTTCCGCTCGTTGGGCGACACCTATTTTGCCAGAGATGAGAAACGGATCTATGCCTACGGCAAACAGCTTCCCAAGGCAGAGCTGACTTCCTGGGAACTGCTTGGGCACTGGTATTCCCGCGATGCTAAGCGGGTGTATTACCTCAACCGGGAGATTAAGGGGGCGGATTGGGACAGTTTTACGGTATGCACCCCGCTGGACGCGCCTCCACTTGCCGATCATCTGGCCCGCGACAAAGACCATTTTTACCAAAATGATGAGATGATTGAAGAACCGCTGTGGCGGGAAAGGCTTCAAGCAATACAGGAAAAATGAAAGGAGCAATCTCTATGAAAGCATTTGACCCCAATTATAAACTGCTGGACGAGATGTATCAAGACGATTACTATCCTGCCTTTCTGGTGGACAAGGTAAAGGACGAACTTCAGAAGGTCATCGACCTGCTGGAAAGCGGCGAAACCGACACCGAAGTGGTGCAGGAGACACTGGACGAGGCGGTCTGCGGCATCAATGATCTCCAAGAGGAGTTTGACGAGAACGACAGCGAGATCGAAACTGTGGCGCGGGACTGCATCGGTGTAACCGTGGACTACATTTTGAAATGGTTTGGTATTCCCATTGATATGGAGGAGGCCATCCGGGAAAGGGATTGGTGAACCTCATGGCAGAAAAAGAGCTGGCCGTCTGTGATGAGTGCGGCAGCCTGTTTTTCAAAGGCTCCTCACAGATGATGGGACTGTGCCCGGAATGTGCTCATGTTCTCTATGGCTACCCAAATTGTCCCCATCGTTTCCTGAATGGCCGGTGTGTGAACTGCTACTGGGACGGCTCAAAGAGCGAGTACATCAAGCATTTGGAAAAAGATTGCGTCAAAAAGGATCGGTGAAAGCGATGGCGATTGAAGATATGTTCGGGGATCTGCACAAGATTGACATTCTGGCGGAAAAACCCGAAACAAAGCAAGTTTTGATGGTCCTCGTCTGCAACGGTTTCATTGACGGCTCCCCGGAAACACAGAAGGCCCTGTTGGATAAGATGGAGGGCTACCTGAACCACACCCAGAGCGAGGAATTTCAAAAGGAATATGGGGACTGGTTCGTAATTTTGCGGGTGACCCTTGACCGGGAGCCAGATGAGCGCATCCTGGCCCTGCTCAGCAAGTGCCCTGTTTGGGCGGAGGACTACGGCGTAAAGCTGGAAATTGAAATTGGAGGAAAACCGGTCCGCATTGTAGAGAGCTGACCGATGCTTAAACCGAATCAACAGGAGGAAACTACCATGCCGACTGCCGAGTGGCTGAACAAATACGAATCCATCAAGGACAAACTGGCCTGCAAAACAGACCTGGACGCTCATTTCACAGAGAAAGTGATTGGGAACATGGGCGTGGATGTGCTGGACATCGGCGCCGTCCATTTTCCCACAGGAATGATCTTTGCCTGCGATCCTCTGGTGGAGCTGGAGGATACACCGCCCTTTATACAGACGATCCCCGCCGGGACTTATCCCGTAAAGATCTGCGTGGTGCCCAGTGAGAAATATGGCGACCGTTACGCCTGTGTCAAGGTAGAGGTCAGCGGGGAAAAGCCTGTCCGCTATGAACTGGGCATGACCGGCAAAGAGGATTTGGACGAGGAACTGGGCGAGGACGATTATTTTGGCTTTGGCGTAGACGCCGGGATGGGCTGCGTTGCGGACATCCAGACCCAGGCGGCCTTCAAGACATACTGGGCCAAGCAGCTGGAGGAAGACCCGGACATCGACCCCTACAACGACCTGTTCTGCGATCTTCTTGAGGAAAACGCCAAAGCCCACCCCAAATATCAAGGGAACTATGGCGACTGGCTCAACTGGACGGTGCCGGACACAGACTGCAATCTGCCCATCTTCGCCTCCGGCTGGGGGGACGGCTACTATCCTGTCTACTTCGGCTATGACGCAAAGGGCGAAGTCTGTGCTGTGTATGTGCGCTTCATCGACATTGAAGCCAGTTACAAGGAGCAGGTGTAAGGAGGGAAACAGTGATGGAATGGCCGAAACGGGCGCGGACGGCGAACTGGGAGAGCGGTGTCCTGACCTTAGACGGCGAAAAGCAATTTGAAATCCCGGAGTTGACCGCAGAGATCATGGAGCAGCTGGCCGCTTACGCCCTGGTGGGCTTTCATGTGAAAGGCTATCCGGTGACGGATGAACTGCTTGCCCCCTTTGCCGGACATAAAAGCATGGCCAACTTCGGCGTGGAGGACGGTGCGCTCACCGACGCCTGTTTCCCTGTTTTTTCCGCTATGCCCAAGCTACGCTATCTGCTGCTGGACGGCAATGCCGCCATCCATGGCAGCGGCCTGTCCGCCCTGCAAGGCTGCAAGCTGGACCTTATCACTCTCAACCGCACCGGGCTGGATGATGCCGGTCTACTCCAGGCGGCCTCCATTCCCAAACTCTCCCACATTCAGATCGACCATACCGTCGTTACCTATGAGGGCCTGCTGGCCATCGCCGGCAACAGCCGCATCGAGCCGGTGGCCCATGTGCAATTCACCAAGGAGCAGATGGAACACTTCTCCCAGCTGCAGCGGGAAAAGGCCAAAATGCCCACCAAGCTGGACGAACAGGCGGCAGCAGAATGCCGCAGAGTGCTGTCCGCCTTCTTTGCCGAGATGACAGAATGGGAGCAGTACATGGAGCAGGCCGGGTTTGAGGATGCCGAGGCTGTGCCCCGCCTGATGGCGATCTGGGAAAAGTATGTGAGCGAAAAGCCCCGTCCGGGCTACCGGCCTCTGGGCCTCTCATACAGTGCTCAGGGCACCTACAACGGGGAAGAATTCCTTGACGCGGAGCAGATCACCAAGAACAAGCACTACATCTACACCAGAGAGAAAAACACCGGCTTTGACCGCCGTTTCCTCATGAAGCGTGTGGGCGAGGGCTGGAGGATCGACGGGGTTCAGGAGCGGCTGGACGGCTGGCAGCGCACGGGATTGTGAGGCATCACATGGCTTGGGAATATGAAACTTTTGGCCCAGACGGTCAATGCAAATTGTTTGGTGTGAACATCTTTGACTACGACTGGCAAACTACCGGCAAGCGAGTAAAAGTCAAAGACCCGATCTATCACCAAGACCATACCTTCGAGGTCTGGCAGGTGGAGATCAACGGGCAGATTCGCCGCTTTGCTGCCGGGGAGTTCTCCAACTGCGTATGGGGATTCTATCTGGAAAAGAACGGATGAGAGGAGTGTGAATCCATGAAAGCCAATGCCGGAGAGGTCTATACAGTCTATAACCAATATCTGAAACGCTACACCGCCTGCCAGGTGGCCTATATTGCGCCGCCGGACTCGGTGAGCAAGGAACCCTGGGCGGTGGTCCTCTCTCTGGACTGGGCGGGTGACGCCCCTCTGACGGCAGAGGAACTGCCCCATCTCCGTCCGCTCTACAAGGACTTCATGTACTGGTCCCGCGACCTCCACCTACTGCGGGTGCCGGTAGAAATCCCACCCCAGTACACGCTGGTGGGTACACTTCCGCCCTTCACCGATGAGCCCTGCCGCTCCTACGGCGGCTGGGACAACGGCTATGAGGTATATTTGCAGATGCGGTGGCAGGCCATCCCGGAAAAACGGCGGCGGGCCTTCAAGGAGGCCATGGAGAGCGACGAGCAAACGGAGATCGGCGGCATCCCGCTAAAGGTCAGCAGCCATCGTGTAATGGACCAGTACGCACCATTCGATTCGGCGCTGGAACTAAAGGCGCTGCCTTGCCTCTCCACCCTCATCTGCGAGCGGTGGCACCCGGATCTGCTGGAGTTTTTGCGGGAAACCCCCTTTGTTGATGAAGTGACTTTGCTGAACCACGGTCAGAGGACACTTGATCTGCGAGGCACCAGCATCAGAAAGCTGATGCTGGACATGACCGGGCTGGAGGAGCTGTGGCTGTGTGAGGGAACGGAGCTGCTCCTGTTCCAGAACAAGGGGCCGGACGCCTGTGCCATCCATGCCCCCGAAGATGGCAGCGGTTTGACCCTCCAATTTATCGGGGAATACCGCCCGCACACGGAACTGCCGAACCTACGGGGGCTGCATGGCATCGAGCTGAAGGACTTTGATCTCACCGGACTGGCTGCTGTTCATCCCCACCTGAAGGAACTGAGGCTCTGGGGTGCGCCGGGAAACCTGGGGAACTTCTCCGCTGTGCGAGGGTTCCGGGAACTGACGAATCTCTCTACCTTCGACCTGTTTGGTTTCGGGGCGGAGGACATCCCCACCCCGGCGCAGATGCCGGAACTTCGCTGGTTCTGGATGACCAGCCTGCCGGAGACGGCGGCAAAAGCGGCAAAACAGCTCTGGAAAAGCAAGCCGGGAATGGATCTGCGGATCACCAAGCCCCGGAAACCGGAGTGGCTGGCGCAAAACCTGGATAATCCATTCCGAGGCTGGGACGGTGCGGAGCATATCCCTGCTTCTGCTGCGAAAAAGGCAGCCAATCAATACCGCAAGACCCGTTCCCAGCTGATGAAGCTGGCCACTGAGCCGGGCGAGGACGCTCAGGCCCAGGCACTGGATGCGGTGGCAGCCTACACTCAGACCTTCAACAAGATGGGCTTTATCGAAACTGAGGAGCGGGATGAAATCTATATGGCCCTGCGGGGTATCCTGGATGCCCTGCCAGGCGATATACTCCAGAAAGATGCCCTGATTGCGAAGTTCGATGAGCTTCATGATTTTTGATGCGGCATTGTCTTTATGGAGGTGTCTTTTTCACCGGAATGAGTTCAGCATTGGCATCAAATACGGCCATTAAGGGAGGACAAACCTCATGAAAGGTAACGAACAAGTCAGGCGACTTACATTTTGTTTAATGGTAGTTCATAGGTACAGCTGTAAAAAGTGCAAGAATGTGTTTGTTCAGGCTGTATCTACATCGGATACCGATATGGTGCCAATATTTCTTAGCAGTGTTTATGCGCCGCAGTCATCAACCCTTGTGATTATGGAGCTTACCGAAAATGAGCTCCGCTTTGGGTGGAATGACAGCATGCCAAAGCGGGCGGAGAAAATTTTTAGCGGCAATGCATTTTTCTACATTGACTCCACTCAAGTTTGCCCGATCTGTGGCGAGTCATTGGAACAGAAACAGATTTCCGGATTGAGTGACTATATCAAAGAACATCCAAAGGTATATCTTGTCTATTTCGGCAGGAAGGACGAGGAAGAAATCGTTGTGCATCTTTAGTTCAGTCGTAGAGAAAGGAATGTGCGGTCGCATGAGCCGAATCGTTGATGAACCCTATTTCACCCACAGTGCCTACAGCGCCTTCACCACCGGCATCCAGGTAAAATGCCCCAAGTGCCATGGCGCGGGTGTGGTGACAGCGGACGATGATAACGCCTATTTCCGGTGCCTGAGCTGCGGCCATCAGGAGACCCGCGACCGGACGATCTACCGCTATGATGTCCATAACCAGTGCAAAAACTGCGGCAGGTACTATCGGGTGGATATTGAAGATGGGGCAAGGCAGCATTTTCCCGTCCTCCATGTGGCCTGCCCCTATTGCGGAACAACCATGCCGGGCGAGGTACACAAGACGGCGGAGGCTTTCTCCTATGGCGGGGAGATTCAGGGCGGCAAGGACCCCTGGTTCGGCCTGGAACTGTGGTTTTTGACCTCATTCCAGGGTAAGCCGGTCTGGGCCCTCAACCGGGAGCACCTTGCCTATCTGATCGACTATCTCAGCGCCGACCTGCGGGAAAAGCCGCCGGGAAGAGCGAAAATGACCCAGGCCGACCATCTCCCCACCTTCATGAAAACCGCAAAGAACCGGGAGCGGATCGTGAAGCGGCTGAAGAAGCTACAGGAGGGATGAGGATGGATCAGAATGTCCTTTATCGTGGTCAGCGTCTTACTCTGACCCGGTTTTGGGCAACAGGAGAACCTTGCCTGTGGATCACCGACCCGGAGCAGATCGGGATGCCCAAAATGGAATTTGTGGGAGGCCACCCGGACGAATACTGCATTTTCCTGAAGAATCTGACGGAAACAGAACTGTCACAGATCACATCTCTGGACGGTGCTCCACTGGATGTAAAAGAAGAACGAAACGACACCGAATGAGGAGAACACTATGAAAGACCTTTGCCAATATGGAAAACGGCCGGAGGACGAATGGGAAATCTTGCCCTGGATACCTGACCCGCGCCCGCCATTCAAAATCTGGGTGAAGCCGGAGCAGATCACACCATTCTTTCTCGTTCCCCACCACCCCTATGCGATCTCCCTTCTGCTGAAGATCAGTGATGGGTTCCGGACAAAAGAATTCTGCCGGCTGGGACTGACCGGTAGCAGCGGAGACTGGGAGCGGCTTGTCCGAGGCGTGATCCAGGAGTTCGAGGAAAATAACAGCGGCGTGGATCTGTTTCACTTCGACTCCGACGAAGATGTGTTCTGCGTGTACTCCCAATACATCGACGATTTGATGCTGCTGTCCAAAATGATCCGGGCAACCTGTGACAACGAAAAAACGATGGGGACTTATCTGGGTATAGGTGAGGTGGAACATGAGAAATAAGGAGCAGGAGATGGCATGGCGAAAAGTAATAGAAGCCTGCATGGAGGATGTGAAACACCACTTCGATGACATCCAGCAGGCCATTGAGTTTGGCTGCTACATCCAGCCGGACAACTACTTTGTGTCCTACATCTTTGCCACAGACTCGCAATTAGAGACAGCGCGGCGGAGCGGCCTGACAGAACAGATCAATTCCTATCACAGAGAGCAGATGATAAAGCGTCATTACCCCATTGAGGGAATCAAGGACTGCACCTTTGCCTCACAGGAGGAATGTGACCGGGAATTTGGCGGGAATTGGTATTACTATTTCAAATGATACGATGAGGGGATCGAGATGACCGAGTACATCAAGCTCTTTTGGGAGGGCGCACCGGAGGGAGAACCATCGGTCATCCTCTATGAAGTGGATACCGAAAATGAGCGGCTGGCCCATCGCTCCATCGACATTTTTGCAGATGGCCGCACCCACAACATCCCTGACCTTTACGACGGTGTCATCGAGATCATGACGATCCCCACCGTGGAGGAATTGAACGTCCATGTCTGGGGCGAGGAATTCCACGCCTGCATCATAGAGCAGGCGGAATTTGAGGCCATCTGGGAAAGCCGATTTTATAGCGGAGCATTTTGAAAAGCGAGGAATGACAATGGTTGAGATCAATCGCGTCTGGATCAATGTGGATACAGACACCAACAAAATCACACTATTCGGCCGCCCCCGTGTATCCATCCATGTGGATGAGTACATTTGGAGTTTGATCGAAGAACATATCGTGAAGCCCCATAAGCTCATGCGCAGCGAAAAGCATGGGTATCTGCTGAAAATTTCCTTTAATCGATTTAATCCGGTGAGGCACCGATATTATCCGCTTTCCTCGTACAACGGGACGCTTCGGGAAGGCGTCAAGCCGGACAGCGCAAACGGATGGTATCCCCGTGAGGACTTTGCAGACTCTGAGGAACGCACCTCCTGGTTCGCTCCCGATAAAATCTGGACAAACTGCGGTAACAAGGTTCTGGATGTCAATATTGACGCTGCCAATGTGAGCGAGAGCATCACTCCCAGAGAATACACAGACTTGCTGTTCGATGGGATTGGGGCAGTATTGGTGTTTAACTTCAAAAGGCTCAAGCGCGAGGAGTTTGATTGGCTGAAACCCAAGATCGACTGGAGCGTGGTAGAGAGATTCCCCTTCCCTGCCTCCTTTGAGGAACAACAGTACATGGGGGATGAAGGCAAAATTCATGTGTATTCCTGGGATGGCCGGCAGGAAACGACTCTTGTAGGCCCTTATTCTGTGCGGGAATTGTATCTGGAACATTTCGGAGAATAGTTAGGAGGAATCTGATGAAACAGACAGATATTTATACCGAGGCTCTGATCTGTCTGCGATCCATCCTTCTGGCAGACCATCCGGAATTCAAGAACTGGATCGACTGGCTGGAGAGGGATATTCAGGACTGGACCCAGCGCCGTGAGGTTGCCCACCATCTTCGGGCATACGGCGGCATGGGCTCGTTCAATGACCTGCCCAGTATGCGTGGAAATCATGACTATATTTTCGGCTTTCTCAAGTCCATGTGCTATGCCTTCGGCCATCTTTATGGCAAACGGGAAGGCATTTCGCCAGAGACATTGATGGAGGAGTGCCTGCACGATGTAGAGCAGGCAGCCTATCACCCCCATAAGCCACTGAACCAAGCCATTGCCCAGCACTTGATGCAGGGCGATTTACAGGAAAACCTGGATGCTCTGTGAGGGAAATACAATGCATGACATGAATTTGGAAAAAAACGCAGTAAAATTCAAACTGCTTATAAAGTAAGCCCCTTCACAAAGGGTACCTGCCCAGAACCGGAGGATGCTGGGAAACGATTTGAAAGCAGGTATACTCCCATCCCCGCAGAGTACCGCTGGCTGCTTTTGAACTTCGGCGGCTGCTATTTGGCGGAGCCGTGGATCTTCACACTGAAAGAGTTGGAAGAAGCCTACCCGATTTTTCAAGAGGCTTATGAGGATTACATGAGCAAATATGACCACAGCCCCGCCTTTCCAATCGGAGGATTGGGTGACGGGAGTATCGTATTTATCGACTTGGAGAGCGGCAGAGTCCGGGGCTATAACTGTGACTATGCCGATCTGGAGGAGATTGCCGAGAATTTTTCCAGCCTGCTCCTGGACCTTGTGGAACAGGCATTAGAACTGGGAAACCTGTGCAAAGAATTGTGAGGTAAGTACATGGCAAAGGACATCAGGGAGTGCCTGCTGGAGCAGGCAAGAAAATTTCATCAGTGGCAAGAAATCACTTATCCCGGAAAAACCACCGAGGAGATTGGCGGTGCGTGGGAGGTCGATTACCCTGCGTGGAATGATATATTTGATGCCTTTTGCCATGTGTTGACCCAAATGGATGCAGAAACGGCAGACAGCGTCCTACTGGATGAGATGGTCTATCTGATCGCCAGGGACAACGAAGCTGAGGGGGTTATACAGGAGACCACTTCCCATCCCCAATGGTTCGAGTGCCTCTGCCGCAGGGCCGCAGCCTCCAATGAGAGTGAGGTCAAGTGGCAGTTTGCCGCTTATCTGCCAGAATGTCCGTGCAGCCAGGAAGTCAAAGACATGATCCTGGACTTCGCAAAGGACCCCAATGAATATGTGAGCCGTCGAGCGCTTTTGGCGATGCCCGCTCTGCGTCCTGACTGTGTGGAACAGTTCGCTCCGCTGTTCTGGGAGCGGAACTGTTATTCCCTCGAATTACAGGAATACCAGCGGATCGCGGTTCTGGTCTCGCTGGATGCCATCCATTCCGGCCTGCTTCCACAATACTTGGAGCAGGCCAAGCAGGATGGCCGGCGCTATCTGCTGGAACACGCAAAACGAATCGAAGGAGGACTTGCCATGAACGAAAAACTGTCCCGTCCCCAATTCAATCAAATGGATACTACTGAGAAGCAGGCGCTGATGGAAAGCCTTGCTGCTCGTTATACGATGACTTTTCTCGGTCTACATACCTTTGACCACTGGGGCCAGAGCTGCACCACCGGCATCTTCGAGAAAGATGGCCGGGAGTTTGTCTTTGTCCCCGGCGACACCGTCACCCTGGGCTGGGAACGGTTCGCCGTGGGACTGAATCAGGAGAGCCGGGAGGAATTGGAGTATCTGTTCCGGGAATGGGAGATGGAACAGGACCCGGAGGAGATGATCCGGGAAAGCATGGCTCCTGTTCGGCAGGCAGCCATTGGCCCCATGCTGGCAGGCCGGGAGTTGGAGGAACTGTGCTGGGAGCCAGTGGCGCTGGACGATCCCCACCTGCGCCCAGAGTGGCTGGAGGAGTTTCGGCAATTCGCCCTGACCGGACGGGACAGCCTGACCCTGGTGGGCCACGCCCGCTTCGAGCGGGATGGGGACGGCTGGCAGGCCGCCCTCTACCATCGGATGAACTATTCGGACTTTCGGAGCCAGCTGCAAAAACAGGGCCTTTCGCTGCCCACGGCGGACGAGTGGGCCTACCTGTGCGGCGGCGGGTGCCGCACCCTGTTCCCATGGGGAGATGGGTTAGACTACTCCATGCGTCTGCACTGGTTTGAGGACATGGATGAGGATGAGAACCGGCCCTATGACATGGAGGAACCCAACTTCTTCGGCCTGTCCATCGCCTACGATCCCTATATGCGGGAAGTGGTGCAGGCTGATAGACTTACCACCTGCGGCGGTGACGGCGGATGCAATATCTGTGGTGGGCTGGGCCCATTTCTCGGTTTCCTGCCCTGTTCGCCTCACTGTAAGCCGGAAGTGCAGGAGGACAATGAACTAAACGGAGATTATGACTTTTATCGGCCTATCATTCGTCTGGAGAACTATGATTGACAATAGAAGCTTGATACGAAATAAAGAAAGAGAGGTGCCGACATGGGAGCATGGGGCATAAAAGCATTAGAGCGTGACGAAGGGCTGGATGTACTGGACATCCTCAAAAATGAATATGTACCGGAGCATCCGGT
Organism: Flavonifractor sp. DFI.6.63; assembly: GCF_024462255.1. Lineage (NCBI taxonomy): Bacteria > Bacillati > Bacillota > Clostridia > Eubacteriales > Oscillospiraceae > Flavonifractor > Flavonifractor sp. DFI.6.63. The sequence continues at coordinate 106,595 of NZ_JANGBE010000004.1, forward strand.
AATGGATCTGGGCGAGATGATCGAACTGATGAAAGAGGAAGTCATGCTGGGATCTGACTTCTCACAAATCGACTTCCTCTTTGACAATACTGCGATGGCTCTGGCGGAGCTGTATTTCCAATGGAAGGATAACAGCAAACTGGACTACGATCATGAAGAAGCTATATGGGATAAAGTCACCGGTTTCACAGCATCCAAAGAAGCCCTTGCTTTCCTGCTGCGGCAGCTCACCGACATCAAAAATGAGGTGCCGGACGAGGACGGCATCCGTGAGATTGTGGATCTTTGGAAGAACGAGGACAGCGGTGAGATCGCTCCTGCGTGGTTGGAACACTTGAATCAGCTCATTGATCGACTGGATTCAGAACAGGAGGCGTGACAGATGTATATCAAAAAATATTGGGGCAACTTTATTGGCGGTTCCGATGACAGTCTGAACCTTGTGGCATTTTTAGAGGATCAGAAAAAGGAGGAGATCCCCCTCAGCGAGATTTTCGCCAAGATCGGTCTGGACAAGCAGAACTGGGACTTTCGCCAAACCGTGGAGTACCTGGAGTTTACACATTCCGATGGCGTGGAAATGGACTTCCACTTCGCCATTGATGTGGTCACCGACCTGGCCGCCATCCTGCTGGAGTGCAGCGTCAGTGGCAGTGTAAACCTTCAGGATCTGGACGAGTACAACACCCCCATCCGCCGTATCCGCATCACTGCTACGCCAGAGGAGCATGACGCAATGAACAAGTCCCTGGCGGATTTTGCCCAGAACCCGCTGGAATACGACATCAGCGAGATGATGGGCGAGGATGAGATCACAGATATGGCTTATCAGGTGGAGATGCTGCGGAAAGAGCTGTACGAAGCCTCCGGCCGTAATCGGAACTACCATGTAAAGGCGGAAGATGTAAAACATCTGCTCCCTGACTGGGAGGGTGCCGATGGCTGTATCGCCACCAACCGTATCACGGTGGAGGGCTACAAGGTCGGCTACTGTTACCGGGAGAAGCCGGACGGCGGCTGGGACAGTGGCTGGCGCTTCACCGCTGGTGACGAGAGTGAGGCGTACATGGACGATCCCAACAACGCCGGGATCTACAAACTGAATACGATCTGCAACGACGATCCCGACATCATTCCTCTGCTGAACACCCCCGCCCCCTGCGCCTTTGAGCGGGATGAGAACGGCGTGTTCCAGCAGATCAAAAACTGGAAACCGGACGAGGACGAGGAGGACCCGGATATGGATATTTTGAAGCAGTGCCAGAAGTGGCATGAGGAGAGCAAACAACATAAAATTATTGATGCGCTGGAGGCCATCCCCGCCGAGGAGCGTACCCCTGAGATGGACAGCGAGTTAGCCCGTGCCTATAACAATCTGGCAGACCCACATAAGCCAACTTGCAAAGAAATGCTCAAAAAGGCCCTCGCTCTGCTAAAGCCCCATGAGGAATACTTCGAGGACGACTATTACTGGAACTTCCGCATGGGTTACTCCTACTTTTATCTGGATCAGGAGGGCCGGGCTCTGCGATATTTTGAAAAGGCATTGGAAGCCCGCCCTGGTGACGATGACACCAAAGAGTTTATCGAACGGTGCAAGAAGGGTATTTCTCTGCCGCAGTTCTGGGAGTGCTTCCGGGAGCGGACGGAATCTGCATGGAAGGACTTTGCCCAGCAGGAGGCCCAACTGCGCCAGATGATGGACGAGGACAAGGATCACACCCGCGGCGCCGAACTCGTGGCCCAAATGCAGGAAACCCTGAATCTGGTCTTTGATGAGATCTCTTTCGAGATGGGGTTCAATGGCGAAAAGCATGAGCTGATCCTCACCCCGGAGGGGGATAAGGTCAAATTGTTTGAGCTGGTCTATTTCCAGAAACACGCCCCCAAGGAGGTGCTGGAGCACTGGAACATCCTGGTAGGCCGTCAGCCCCTCCAGAACATCGGACTGCGCACCGACGATGGCTGGGACATCTCCGGGGAGGATGTGCAGATCTGGCTGGAGGAGCAGGGCGAAAACAGCTTCGCCATCTCCGCGTACTGTGAAAAACTGCTGCCTATGCTCCGGGAGGAGGAAGGCCGGGCCTGGTGGATGCTCACCACTCTCACCGATCAGGTGCTGGGCGAGATCCCCCACATGAGATACATAGACAGCTTTGATGTGCTGGAGGGACCCAAGGCAGAGCCGTCCTTCCTCCTGTCCCAGCTGCCCGACAAACTGCGGGAGCAGGGCCTGGAGCTCTCCACTGATCCGAAAGCCTATCTGGAGAGCTATCTTGGCTACAAAATGGAACCCAATGAAGATCCCGACGCCGATTGGCGGTTGGATACCATGGTGGGCTCTACCTGCTGTGTGCCGCTCATCAACGGCTATCTGAATGCCGACAATGACTTCATGGACGATCTCCACGCCGACGGCACGGTGGCGGGCTTCTTCTGCTATCCCCTGGATACCCTGCGGGAGGAGGAAGACAGTCAGAAGATCTTCGACTTCCGGGACAAGCTGGAAGAAGTGTTTACCACTGATGAAGGATCGGAAGTGCTCACTCTCACCGGCGGGGCTACCGGCCTCTACTGTGGCTATGTGGACTTCATCGCCTGGGACATCCAAGAGGCGCTGAACATGGCGAAAGAGTTCTTTGAAGGCACGGACATCCCATGGGCCATCTTCCACACCTTCCGCCGTGAAGCCGGTTCTGTATCCCTAAAGCAACAAGATGATGGGACAGAAACTGAGAATCAGGATGACGAGTTGGACGAAACGCTGACGGGCATGGACTATATTCCTTACACCCAACAGAACGCCGAAGCATTCTTCGCTCAGCTGGAGCAGTGGAACGACGAAGACGAGTACACCCGCTGTATCCAGGCACTGAATGCCATCCCGGAGAACTGGAGGAACTACCGCACCGCCTACGCCCTGGCCCGTGCACTGGAGAACTACGCCATCATCGGGGACCATGACGAAGGTACTTTGAAATCCAAGGGAGACAAAGCCCTTCTGAGGGCCATTGAGGTGCTGGAGTCCGTCCGGGAGGAAGGCCAGGACAAGGCGGAGTGGAATATGCGGATGGCCTATGGCTATCAGTATCTCTATGGTCAGGAGGAAAAGGCCATCCCCTACGCCGAGCGGTGGGCGGAGCTGGACCCCGAGGACGAAAATGCCCCGGCAGTAATTCGGGAGTGTAAGGCGGAGATCCGGAAACGCCAGCGCAGCCGGAAGAAGAAGGCCAAATTCGTGCCCGGTGATACCCCATTTGAGGGCTTCGACCTCACCAACTTCTGGGATGATAATTGGTATGCACTGAAAGAATATGTCAGTGATCCACCCTCCGACGAGCTGATCGCCAGCGTGGAGGAGGAACTGGGCTACAAGCTGCCCGCCTCCTATATTTGGCTGATGAAGCAGCACAACGGCGGCATTCCGGTGAACACCTGCTATCCCACCGAAACGCCCACCACTTGGGCGGAGGACCATGTGGCCATCGCCGGCATCTTCGGGATTGGTCGGGAGAAATCGTATTCCCTCTGCGGCGAGCTGGGCAGCCAGTTTATGATCGACGAGTGGGAGTACCCCGCCATCGGCGTGGCCATCTGCGACTGCCCCAGCGCCGGACACGATATGATCTTCCTGGACTACCGGGCCTGCGGCCCCCAGGGAGAGCCTGCGGTAGTCCATGTGGATCAGGAAAATGATTATAAGATCACCCATCTGGCAGACAGCTTTGAGGAATTCATCCGGGGACTGGAGCATGAATCCCTGTATGATCCGGATGAAGATGTAGAGGATCTTGACGAAGATGATGGCGCTGACGAGGAGGAAGCCGACCATAAGGGCTCCTTTGCCGGGTCTGTGCTCCTCTCCAAAGCAGAGTGGGACAAGGAGCAGTTTATCCGGGATCTGCGAGAAGAATGGGGTATCGTGGACGATGAGCCGGATGAGGGCGGCGAAGATGATGAGAACAGCGATGACGCTGTGGTAATGCGGGTCGGCGGCATGATGCTGGTTGTGACAATCTTCCGCGGCCATATCCCGGACAATGAAGCAGAAATCAACGCCGAAAACAACTATATGTGGCCAGAGGCCGTAGAAGCGGCCAAAGCGCACAAAGCCCATATCATGGTAGCTGTGTTGGGCGAGGAGGAGAAACTGCTGGAACGGGGTAAGCTGTTTACCAAGGCGATGGCAGTGTGCTGCATGCAGAAATATGCCACCGGCGTCTATACCAGCGGCGTGGTGTTTGAGCCCCGGTTCTATGAGGGCTTTGCCAATATGATGAAAGAGGACGAGCTGCCTATCTTCAACTGGGTCTGGTTCGGCCTGTACCGGAGCGAGGGCGGCTTGAGCGCCTACACCTACGGCATGGATGTGTTCGGCAAGGAGGAGATGGAGGTGCTGAACACCGATGCCGAGCCGGAGGAACTGCGGGACTTTTTGGCAAGTCTTGCCTCCTATGTGCTGGCGTGTGATGTGACGCTGCAAGACGGCGAGACCATCGGCTTTTCTGCGGACGATAAGCACACGATCACCCACAGCCCCGGCGTCAGTCTGCCGGAGGAGCAGATGACCCTGAAGATCGGTTACGAGCCTATAAAGGGAGATCCGGAGGATGACAGCTGCGACCAATCAGACAATGAGGACACGCAGGATGAGGAAGAATTCAGTAATCCCGAGGTCTACACCGAGGAGGAGATGGAGGCCGTCGAGGGCCACATCCAGCAGTATTTCGGGGCGTTTGACAATGTGTTCCATGAGATCGTGTCCCCCGACATCCATGTGGACATCTGCATGGTGCCGCCCGCTGGGGAGCGGGACTACTGCACCCTGGTCACCATGGGCATGGGCGCCCACCGGATGAATGTGCCGGAGGAACTGGCCGAATACAAGCTGGAGCGGGCGGAGCTGGCCATCGCCCTGCCTGCGGACTGGAAGCTGGATCAGGAATCCATGAAGGACGAAAAGTGGTACTGGCCCATCCGTCTGTTGAAATCCCTGGCCCGCCTGCCCATCAACTGTGACAGCTGGCTGGGCCACGGACATACCGTGGAGAACCGTGAACCCTTTGCAGAAAACACCGAACTGTGTACTGCTATCCTGATTGAACCCCAGGATACAGAGAAAGGCAGCGCGGTCTGCACCCTGCCGAGCGGCGAGGAGATTAACTTTTATCAAGTCATTCCTCTTTACGAGGATGAATTGGACTATAAACTGGCGCATGATGAAGACGCTCTGCGGGACAAGATGGCGGGTATCAGTTTTATCGTAAACCCCACCCGCCAGGACGCTATTACCCGAGGAACTCTTTGCAATGTGGAGGATGTGGATGAAAGCATCGGCATGGACGATGCCTCCTATCACCTGGAGAGTATCGAGGAGAAGGAATTGGACATTGACCCCATCAATACCTACAACCACATGGCCATCTACCTGCGCTGGTGCATGGAACATGACCTGATGGGCGAGGACTTCCTTGCGGAGCATGGCGAAGTGGTCAAACAGGTCAAAACCGGCCCCGACAGCACAGACCTGCGGGCATTTATCCGGGCGGAGCTGTTCGGCTGCCTGTACTCCGCTCTGTTCAACCAGCAGGGTCGTGCCTTTGCCCATTACTACTATGGGGAAAATGACGCTCCCTACTATCCCAACGACATCGACGATTATGCCCTCCAATATTTCGGCCCGGAGCGGTATCACTCCGACGAGTTCCGGCAGGAGGCCTACCTGTTCATCCCCTTTGACGAGGACTACTATCAGGCCATGGCAAAGATCATCGAGGAACGCTTTGTCAACTGGCAGGGTCAGGGCTATGACGAAAACACGCTGGAGCCTTCTAAGGTGGCTTGGGCCATTATGGAGTATCTGGACTGCGAGTGTACCTATTTCCCGTCCATGGCAGATGATGACCCCATCATGTCAGCATACAGCTATGCCAAACGGGAAAGCATCCAAGAGGGCTTTGTTCCCGTGCTCATCAAGGCGGATGACGAAACGCTGTTGGAGTGTCTGGTAATGAACGCCGACCCGGAGCACGATGCGGACTTCTACGAATTTGACCTCAAAACGGTAACGGAGTATCGAAAGAAGATGCTCTCCGCTCCCGTCAAGGACGGAAAGGCGGTTTTGGAGGAATTGACCGGCCAGCGTAAGGAAGAAGCCGAAGATGACGATATGGACTGGGAGGAGGAAGTCCTGGGCGAGATGGAGGGCGGCTATGACAATGACCGCTTCTCCTGCTACTGGGATGATGATACGGAGATGACCTATCCGCTCATCCTGGCCAAGATCCCGGTCAAGAATCCCTGGGAGATCTTTGCCTACCTGCCCTTCGGAAACTGGAACGAGTGCCCCAACACGCCGGAGCTGATGGCTGCGGCCAAATACTGGTTCGAGCAGTACGGCGCGGTGCCTGCCGCGATGAGTCACGATGAGCTGGAATTCCTGCTTCCGGCCCCCGTCCCCAAGGAGAAGGCCATGGACACGGCGGTGGAACTGTATGGCTTCTGCCCGGATCTGGATCAGAATGAGGATGGAAGCATTGGCTCCTTGGCAGATGCCCTGTGGCAGTCCTCCGTCTGGTATTTCTGGTGGGATTGATGGGAGATTGTGACCATGAACGAATACCTGAAGCAATATATTGAACTCCAAAAGCAGTTTCGGGAGACAAAAGGAAATCCGGACAGTGTCCGCGCTCTCTATACCTTCAAGGAGAAACTGGAGCAGTCGGAAGACAAGCAGGCCAAGGAAGTACTGGTGGATGTGTATGATCTGCTGGACTTCAAGAAGGATGCCTATGAACTGCTCTGCCAAATCGGAAATCGTTCCGATAAAAAGACCCTCAAGCGGCTGGGCACGCTGAAGGACTATGCGGACAACTGGGGCAATCATTATGCTCTCCCCAAGCCCAAAACGCCGGAGGAAAAGCAGAAAGAGAAGGAACGGCAGGCCCAGCTGGGCCTGCCCGCCTTCCGGTATCACCCAAACCCTCTGGAAACTGGGGCTTTTGAGGAATCCGCAGACGGCGTTGTCTGCGACTGCTGTGGCAAGACGACCCATATTTTCTATACCAATCCGTTCTTTTCAGTGGAGGATATTGCATATCTGTGCCCAGAGTGCATCGCCAACGGCGAAGCAGCCCGGAAATATGACGGTAGTTTTCAAGATGATTTCTCTGTGGACGATGGTGTAGACGATCCGGAGAAGCTGGACGAGCTGATCCACCGCACCCCCGGCTATTCCGGCTGGCAGCAGGAATATTGGCGCGCTCACTGCGGCGACTACTGCGCCTTTTTGGGCTATGTGGGCGCCAGAGAACTGCGGGCCCTGGGCGCGCTGGAGGAGGTGCTGGACGACCCCATGTGGGACGAGGAGCAGAAGGGAATGATCCGGGAATCCGTCAATGGCGGGCATCTGCAATGTTATCTGTTCCAGTGCCTCCACTGCGGAAAGCACCTGGTCTGGATGGATTTTGATTGAGGAGTTTTCAAAAGGTAGGATACAAGCAATGAAAACTAAAACGCTGACCATTCAACTGAATGATGAACAACTGCCCATCCTCCCAGTGGAACCGGAAGCTCACCTCTCCTTTACCACTCATGCCGACGGAAATGAATTGGAGTTAACGGGAAACCGGGCGGGGCTGCTTCTATTGGCGAAAGCCGCTCTTGGTATGGCGAAAACCATTCGTGAGGATGGATTTCATATCCATTTGGATGACCTGTATGGCATCAACGCCGAGGGAAAAAGCATCCTGATCCGAAAGGAGGAACAATCAAAACCATGATTGAAAAAAACTTTCTCAACCCCGCCACAGATAAAAGGAATCAGATAGTAAAGGTGAAATGATAATGGATCTGTCCATAAAGGAAATAAGCATAGATATTGTTATACAAACGGAATGCTTTATGCCCAAATAAAGATAGATGATAGTTTCTTTACTATTCCGCCAATTCGTGATGAAAAACAGATGGATTGCTAAAATAAAGAAATTGAGGGCTATGGGATTGGAAATCTTTCGCCCGCCGATATGAAATTCCGAAGCAAGTTCAGAAAGGAGGCAAGTACCTATGTCAACCTGGAGCGGAATCCGGAACAAATTGGAGAATGACTACCTGTGCCCGGCGCTCCGGGGCCGCATCCAGTATTTTGCCACCAGTTACAGTAAAAGCGCTGACCATGAGGGCCGGGCAGCCATTCGCATGGACGGTGTGGAAGTACTGCGGAGCAACTACTACATCTATTTTGAGAATGTGTGGACGAAATTTCATCACCTGCGGTCCACAACGCTGAAAGATCACGACTCCGCAAAAGAGGCCATCAACCAGGCTCATGCCTTTGCGCTGGAGCAGGGCACCTTTGACCAAAAGGTGTTCTATGAGGCGTTTGGGATCTTTGACAACCAGAGCATTGAGAAAAGCCTTGTCAGCGAGAATCCTCTTGTCCGCATCTTTGCCCTCTTGGACCGCAGGCTGGGAAAGCGCCGCCTGCTGGCTTTAGAGGAATCTATGGAGCACGAACTGGACTGGGTGCGGGCTTTCTATGTGATCCGGATGCAGACCGAGGGGCTGATGGAGGATTAAGGAGGGATTTATCTTGTCAAAAGCTCTCACTGAAGGCGCAATCTTAAGTATTCAATTGGAAGAAACAGCATGGACAATCGGTCAACTTTGCTGCCGTTTTGAGTTGGAAGGGCAAAAATACAAACAATATACAATGGCATTCTTTGATGTGCTGTTTTCAAGTGAGGAAGAATTGGTAGAGAATCTTGACAGCTTGGATTTAACAAAACCAATCATCATTACAACACTGAATAGTCACCCGCAAAGAGGATATGGATTACATCTTATAGGGAATAAAACTATTTCATACACAAATGTTCCAAACTATAAAAGTGATATATCCCCAACGCTTGGTTTATATAAAAACAAATCAACGGACTTCGACCATTTGCTAAATGCGTGGTTTGGTTTTTTGCCATGGGACGGATTTTGTAGGGAAGATTATGTTGATGCATTCCTTACTCCAGGGACAAAAAAGAGAAGTGATATCAGATTTATGAAAGATTTTACAGTGGAAGAATTGAAGAAGATTATGCCCGCAGGAAGTATTGCTTTGATTCAGCACTTGCAAAAAGATAGTGAAAAAAGCAACGCTCCACCTATTGTGGAATGAAAGGAACAGGAGGAACCACTATGTCACAGATCGCATCCTTTTATCTTCTCAAAGACGGTCAGCGGCAGGAATTGTCCAACGGCGACTGCTCCGGCGCGGTCTATATGGCCATCTGGGATTGGTGTGAGAGCGAGCTGGATCTGGATGTCCGTTTTCCTGCTCCCCAGACGGAGGACACCTTGGACTGCGCTCTGCTGGAGGGAGAACTGGCGTCTAAACTGCTGGCCGCTCTGCGGGAGCAGGACCTCTTGGAGCTGGCCGCTGAAATTGCCCCAGACTGGGACCTGCCTGCCGAGACGGTGCAAAGCGGACTTGAAACGCTGCGCTTCCATCTGGAACTGGTGCGGGGCAATACAGCCCTGCTGTATGAAATGACTTGACGGGGCCATGCCCCATAGAATATTGCGAGGAAATTATGATCGAAATCAAAGGAAAATACAATGAGGCCAAGATCTTCACCGATGTGGTGGACAGCGCCTCCATCGCACAGGTTCAGGAGCTGTGCAATCAGGAATTTACGGCGGGCAGCCGCATCCGGCTCATGCCCGACATTCACGCCGGCAAGGGCTGTACCATCGGCACCACCATGACCATCCGCGACAAGGTTGTGCCCAATCTGGTGGGTGTGGACATCGGGTGCGGCATGGAGACCACCCGCATCCGGGAGGGGCGGCTGGAGCTTCAAAAGCTGGACAAGCTGATCTATGAGAAAATCCCCTCCGGCTTCTCCATCCGGGATAAGGCCCACCGCTACCTCAATGAGATCGACCTGAGCGAACTGTGCTGTGCCCGCCATGTGGATCTCCTCCGGGCAGAAAAAAGCATCGGTACGCTGGGCGGTGGGAACCACTTCATCGAGGTGGACAAGGACGACGAGGGAAATCTCTACATCGTGGTCCACTCCGGCAGCCGTCACTTGGGTGTAGAGGTGGCCAGCTATTACCAGGAGGCGGGCTATAAGGTACTCAACCGTACTGATGATGCCTCCCTGCAGACGCTGGTGGCTCAGATGAAAGCGGAGGGCCGGGAGAAGGAAATCCAGAAAGAACTGAAGAAACTGAAAAACCTCAAACAGACCAGTATCCCCAAGGCCCTGGCCTATGTGTCCGGGGAACTGTTTGAGCAGTATATCCACGACATGAAGATCGTCCAGCACTTCGCCATGCTCAACCGGCAAGCTATGATGGACGAGATTATCAAAGGCATGAAACTCCATATGGAAGAGCAATTCACCACCATCCACAACTATATTGATACCGACGCCATGATCCTGCGGAAAGGGGCTGTGTCCGCCAAGGAGGGCGAGCAGCTGCTCATCCCCATCAATATGCGGGACGGGAGCCTGCTCTGTGTGGGCAAGGGCAACGAGGACTGGAACTGCTCCGCTCCCCACGGCGCCGGCCGCCTGATGAGCCGTGCGGACGCCAAACAGTCCTTCACGGTGTCTGAATTCAAAAAGCAGATGGCAGAGGTCTACACCACCTCGGTGAGCAAGGCCACCCTGGATGAGTGCCCCATGGCCTACAAGGGGATGCAGGACATTCTGGATAATATCGGTCCCACGGCGGATGTGGTAAAGATCATCCGCCCCATCTACAATTTCAAGGCCGGGGATGAGGATTGAGGAAGCAGCATGCTGGCAGAAAAATTTCAGAAAACAATTACTGACCTTGGCATGGAGCAGCTGGAACACCCTCTGTTTTACCATGCGCCGGTAGGCATCCGGTTTGAGATTGGCGGGGAGGAACCAATTTATCTGGACAAGAGTGCGGCGAAGCTGAAAACCAACCCCGCCTATGTTCAGGGGGCGCTGGACCGGGCCGCCGCGATCTATCGGGCACTTCCGGCGGTGCCGGACCTTCTGCGGATCGACGGGTATCCCGATGAAGAATCTGCCGAGTCCCTGCTGGCTGTTATCCGGCAGTGAGCGGGACTCCCGGTTCCCGATGAGCAACTTCCGGCCACAGAGCTGGATGAAGATGGGGATACCCATGCACAAGTGCAGTTTTACTGGGATCTCAGTAAGATCAGCTTTCAACCAGAGCTGCTTCTTCGGGAAATCATTCTGGGGGATATCGGTGGTTGGAGGGGCTTTGTGTCCAGCGTCTATCTGGCTGGGCCGGGGCCGTTTCTCTACCACCTGTACGATGACCGTGGGCTGGATGTGCTGGGCGGCTCACAGCGGCTGCTATTGCCGCTCTATCATCAATTTCATGACTGGATCTTGGAATACGATTTGGAGAAGATCGACCAGATGTTTGCTCCAGAAAAAGAATGACCGCATGACAGAAAAGGAGACATTGCCATGGGACTTGACATTTACGCCGGGACACTGACCCGGTACTATTCTCACAACTGGAAAACCGTCGTCCAGCAGTGGGCGGAGGAAAACGGATATACCTTCAACCGCATCACTCCGGACGGGGAACCTGCCGACAACGAAGAGAAGCTGTCCCCGGCTGAGGTTCAGGCAGCGGTGGAGAACTGGCGGGATCAGATTTTGACCGCCGTTTCTCAGCCGGACCAGCCGCCCTATACCCCATGGCCGGAGGACAACGGGAAGCCCTACTATACCGATAAACCGGATTGGGACGCCTTTGGTGCCATGCTGCTGGTGGCTGCCTGCCATACATACGGGGAGCCGGTGCCGCTTACCGTGGAGAAAAACTGGGACTTCATGGAGCATCCTGTCATCGCCCGCCTTGCGGCGGATGAGGAACGAGTGTGGTCCCTGTTCCGTGGGACTACATGGTGGCTGCCTCTGCCGGATGCCTTCTTCTTTCAGGCCCCTCTGCCCACCGGTGACACCGCTGCCATCGGCACGGTGGGTGGACTGCGGAAGGAGTTGGAGAAGCTGAACCAGCTGGCATGGCAGGCCGATGAAGGCACCATTCTCAGCTGGAGTGAAACCGAGGGCTACCCCGTGGATGGCACCGTGGGGACGGATGGGCAGTACAGCAAAGCCGACATTCCGGAGCACACCCGGTATGATACCGAATCCCTCGCCAAGTTCGCCTTCTCTATGTTCTGGCGAGCCATGCGATTTGCCAAGGAACAGCAGGTGCCCATTCTGCTTGACTATTAAAAGAGGATTCGCCAGGAGGTGGAGACTATGGAACAAAAACGCCCGGCAGATATATTTCAGGAGCTTCTGGACTACCTGTGGAACGGCCTGGGCCTGGAGGAAAAGGGCTGGAAGCGGCTGAAAAAAGGCGACTTCAAAAAGAAAACGAAAAACGGGCTGACCTATCAGATCTGGTTTGACCGGAGCCACTACAACTACATAGACTACGAAATCGGCCATGGAAATGTGGAGGTGGGCTTCAGCTGTATCATAAAGCAGGGAGATGACTACCTCTACTCTTTCAGAATTGAATCCACAACAGGCGGTTCATTCTTTCGGATGCTGACAGAGGACCTGCGGCTGGACACCGGGCTGCTGGACACCTTCCTGCCCCTGGTCAAAGCCAACTACCTCGACTTCATCGACCGCTTTGAGGCAGACCCCGTGGAGGCATTACAGCCGGTCTGCGCCCCTTTCACCGAGGCGGAGGACTACAGTTGGTTCATCTGTGTGCGGGAGCAGATGGTGGAACGGTACGGAACGGCGGAGCAGATGGAGGAGTACCGCCGTCAGGCAGAATTGCGCAGAACGCCGGAGTGCAAGGCGAAGACCCATACTGGAAAGTTGTTGTTCTACCAGTCCCATGCCAAGGATGTGGATCATGCCTGGGCCTCAAGCCGCACCAAAGAGGAACTGGACCAGGTGGTGGAACCCTTTGTGCAGGCCAAGCGGCAGACAGGACAGTGGACGCAGGAGGATGAGGCGGGCTATCAGCTCTACCAGCAGGAAACAGATCCGAAGAAACGCACCTTTCGGGTATGGTATCTCATTGCCAATCCCCGGGGCCTGCCGAAAGAGTTTGTCCAGAAAGAACTGGAATTCCGGTGGAAGCTGTTCCCGGAGAAGAAGGAGGAAAGCAAATGAGCAATAAATTGTTCCAGCAGAACCTGGATGACAAAAAAGGCCCCCAGCCCGGCGGCCCCTATCTCATTCAGATGCTGTTCAAAGAGCCGGTGGACATGCCGGACAAAGAGAAAATGACTGCCGTAATGGGGAAACACATCGGATCAGCAGAGTGCTTCTGTTATGATAAGAAAATGGCTGGCTTTGCCGCTCTGGATCATATAGCGGAATTTCAGGACGGCAAATGCCCGGTGCAGCTGATGGTGATGAAATGCGACAAGTTCAAGGGCAAAGGCTTTGATGCCTTTTTACTGAGCCAGATGTGGGACTGCCAGGAAGACCGAGAGCGGATTTTCCGGGAGTGCCGGTATCAGGTGGTGGCCACCGATATGCTGGCTGCGGCGCTTCCGGCGCTGGAGCGGGCCAACCTGGACGCCGACTTCTTGGAGGCTCTGGCGGAGCTGTACCCCTCATGCGAAGCATTCTATTTCCAGAACTGCGGCAAGCTGTTTCTGGCAGAGGATGTGCGCTCCCATCAGATTGAGGGCCCGGATCGGTTCATCCGCTTTGGCGTCAATGTGCGCTTCTTCAACATCGAGGGAACCGAGGATATGCTCATCGACACGGTTGGCATGAGCACCCTGTTTTTGCCGGACCTCCAGTACCACTTCCACGGCATGGACCCCAACTGGGTGGTAAACCACGCCTATAATGCGGCGTCCTATATTCTGGAGCATAATAACCCCATTCAGGATGGGGAAACCGTAGATGGTGTGGAGAATGGACAGATGAGCCGGGAGCTCCAGTGGAAGTGCCAGTATGAGGACGCCCTGATCCAGCCGCCCAGAGGGGTGCTGGACATCCACATGGGGAACTATGCCTCGGGAGGACGCTGAATGAACGGCGTTGTGCTCCTGGTGGGCGGACTGCTGCTTGTGGCGGTAATCAAGCTGATCGTAGACCGGAATTGGATGGGCCTGCTTCTCTGTGCTGCTACCCTGCTGCTGGTCTTTGGGGCCGGACACCATACAAAATAGGCCATTTTAAGAATCGAGGAGGTGAAGTATGCAGAATTCAACAAATATGAGGATACTGGAATTACTCCGGTTTCTCTATGAGCGGACCGATGAAAACCATCCTGCCACAGTATCTGACATCATTGCCCATCTGAATGGAAAAGGAATTCAGGCAGTGCGGCAGACTGTTTACGCGGATACCAATGCGCTGATCGATGCAGGAATTGATATTGTGGTGGCCAAGAGTACCCAAAACCAATATTTTATGGGAAGCCGCCTGTTTGAGTATCCAGAACTGAAAATGCTGACAGACGCAGTAGCATCCTCGAAGATCATTTCTGCCAAGAAATCCGAGGAACTGGTACAGAAATTATGCCGTCTGACCAACACACATCAGGCAGAGCAGCTTCGGCAGCTCGCCAGCCTGTCCAGCCGGGTGAAACCGGACAATGAGCAAGTCTATTACATCATTGATGCCATCCAAACGGCGATCTTGGAAAAGCGACAGATCCAGTTCCAGTATTATGAATATACGCCAGAGAAAAAACGAGTTCTCAAACATGGCGGTTATCTCTATCAACTGGACCCTTACGCTTTGGAATGGAAGAATGACCACTATTACCTGATCGGCTTTTCTCACAAACACCAGCGGATGGCTCATTTCCGAGTAGACCGCCTGTCAGGGATCAAGATACTTCCCTCCGGCTTTACCCCCGATGAAGACTTTGATGTGGCGGGCTACACCAACAAGATCATTGATATGTTTGCTGCTGACCGCACAGTTTCTGTTGAACTGCTCTGTGAGAACAAGCTGATGAAAACCATCATAGACCACTATGGAGAAGCTGTGCCAACCCGTACATATGACGAGGAACACTTTACGGCAAACATTGAAGTCGACCCAAGCGGCACCTTTTACGGCTGGGTATTCAAATTTATGGGCGGGATTCAGATCATAGCACCCCAAGAGTGTATAGAAGAAATGAAGCGGATCGCCCACAGGTTTCTCTAAAACAGGGACCAGGTGTTATGGAATTTTAACACCTGGCCCCTGCTTTCTTTTTTGCCCTTGTATCGAACAGATGTGCCAGTTATAATATAAACAAGATGTTCGCAAACCAGCGAAACTCTATGAAGGAGGGAGACCAGTGACCTTTGGAGCTTTCATCAGCACACGGCGCAAAGAGGCCAAATTAAATCTCCGGGATACCGCGAAACACCTCGGTATCTCCAATGGGTACCTGTGTGATATTGAGCAGGGTCGCCGGCCAGCGCCAGAGGGAGCGTTTGTAGAGCGGATCTCTTCTTTTCTGGAATTGGATAAGCAGGAGCATGAAATGCTGCTGGATCTGGCCGCAGATTCCAGGCAGACGGTTCCGGCCGACCTGCCTGACTATATCCGCCAGCATGACATCGTCCGCGCAGCATTGAGAGTGGCAAAGGAAGTAGATGCTACCGATGAGGAATGGAAGGCATTTATGGAAATGCTGCAGAACCGCCAGAACTAAGGGGGGATTTTCTTGTCTGTACCAAAGTATCGATTGGACGCAATTGAAACCATTGGACGGAAGATCCTGCAAGAGTATGATCCCGCTTTGTTGGACGGGCCTCCCCAGGCAGTCCCCATTGAAACTATCATAGAGACCAAATTTGATCTAACTCTGGAATATCATTGCCTACGCAAAAACGGGAGCATCCTTGGGGAAACGATTTTTGATGAAGGAGCGGTCATTTTATACGACCAAGATGAAAAACGCTACCGCCTGATCGCCGTCAAAGCCGGAACGATCTTGGTGGAGGAGCGGCTTTGTGTGGACAGGCTCCTCGGCAGGCTGCGGTTCACCTGTGCTCACGAATTGGGGCACTGGGTCCTGCACCAGAAGCTGTACTCCGGCACAGGCGATGTGGCTGCCTATGAAGGAAAGACATCTTTGGATGAAAGCCACGGTCTGGTCGAATGGCAGGCGGATGCCTTGGCTACGGCTCTCCTCATGCCCCTGCCGCAAATCAAAAGAAGTTTTTACCGTTTGCGTGCAGGCAGGAGCAATGAGCAGCTGGTTGCGGAAATGGCTCAGATCTTCCAAGTCTCCAAGCAGGCCATGCGTATTCGGTTGGAAACACGCAATCTCATATAAGGTTGGTACGGCAAGCCCCCCTCCTAAAGAGAGGGGCGCAGCCGCACCAATGTTCACAGGCTTTGTTGTGTGCATTTTGTTCGCAGTTTAGCGAACATGGGAGGAGGAGAATGGCATGAGAAAAGAAAGCTCCACTGTGCAGAAATGTAAAAGGCAGATGGCGACCCTTGGATTTGACAGCCAGCTGGCCTATCACCGGGTAAAGCTGATTTTGAAAATCTACCGGGATGTGGTGTGGGTCCTCAGTGAGCGGGTGGAGGAACTGCATGAGTATGCCTGGGAGCTGGGCGCTCAGGACGCTGATACCGGGCTTATCTATCTGCAAAGCTTCGCCCCGGATATGGATCTGCAGGAGTTTGAGGAACGGGTCTGCTGCGTGATAGAAAACCGGATGCTGGTGGATGTGATCGACCGTGCCCTTCTCCGCTTGAAACGATACCCTGACCGGGGTGAACTTTACTATGAGATCTTGACCAAACAATTTATCCACCGTTTTAACAGCACAGAAAAAGAACTGCTGGATGAGCTGAATATGGAGCGAAGCGTATTCTATGACCGGAAGCGCGAGGCGATCTTCTTATTGTCCCTCTGCCTTTTTGGTTATGCTGTGCCGGAACTTCAGGAAGAATTGGAGATGCCCCGACTTTATCCCGACTGATTCCCGATGAAAAACCGACGAAATCCCTACTCCCTTCCGACTTTGCCTCTGCTATACTCAGTACAGTGGCAGGTATGCGCAAAAATGAATAGGACCAGCTGACAAGGGCCGGGACGCTGTAAAGTGTCCCGGCCCGCTGTATTCCTGCCGCAATATGGCGGCGGGGATCGGCCGGGGATGCAGAAATGCGTCCCCGGCTATTTTTCTGCCCGGCACTGGGAGGGCCGGCATGGGCTGGGAGGCTTATATCGCCAAGTACCCCTGATTTCAAGATTTTGATTCGCTATCAAAATCTTGAAATTTGGAGGAAAGGCAAATGGCAAGGCGAGATAAATACCATATTAATTATGAAAAATTATATCCAGGCATTGAAATTCCGCCAGAAGTTCTCAGTGTACTTCGAAAAGGGGATCGAAAAGAAGAATACCAGGAAGTGGATCTGAAGCAGGAGCGCTTTGTCTATGACCCAGAAACAAAAACTGCACATTTCATTCCTGGCCGGGAAGATTCCTATGAACGCCTGGTCGAAGATGAGAAGCGGCAGTTTTCAAATGAAGATCCTACTCCAGAGGAGCATCTTATGAGAAGCATTGAGAACGAACTTCTCAGACAGGCAGTAGCACTGCTGAAGGAGGATGAGCGTCAGCTCATCCTCCTTCGTTTTTGGCAAGAATGCTCACAATCACAAGTCGCAGAACTGCTTGGACTTTCACAGCAGGCGGTAAGCTATCGGGAACGAAATATCTTAGGGAAAATCAAAAAATTTCTGAAAAAGTAAATTTTGTTTTTGTGGATTCCCTTTTTCAACGGGAAAGAAAGTGAGGGGGTATAAGCTACCTCATCAAGCACCTTGAAAATTGAACATCCGATTGTCTGAATACCTTCCTGACGGGGCCTCTTCTGAAAAGGGGCAAGCGACGCTGGAGGATGCGCCAAGACCACCTGTAGAGGTTCTGGTACAGGCTGCAAACGAGGTCACCTATACATTTTTGTTCGGTTGTGCCAGCCTGCCGGATTATCCCTCTATCAACGACGGCCAAATAAGGTGCCAAGCGGGTCCATCCGTCCACAAAACAGCCGATGGCAAGCTGTATCGCAATGACTCCGTCAGGGACAATGATACTTCCGTCCAGTCCCAGCCCCCACCGGAATGGGGACCACGCAAGGAGGGCGGCCGACAGAGATCCTGCCGGGGGTGAGACTCCCATGACGCGGTGAAGCCAGCCGTGGTTCAGATAGATCGCCCTATGAGTTGGCGCTGTATGCGCTGGCTCCGCGCTTGGGGGAGTAGTGTCGAATACGAGCGCAGAAGAAGACAACACAAATGTGAGTCTTAATATCAGAAGCAATGGGGATCGCTTCTGTCCAAAACCCGTTTACTGACCGGAACATGCCATACGAGCAGCCATTCCAACCAAGTGCGGGAGATGCGGAAGCGGTCCCTATTTTTGTGATATTAAGCCCAAGATACAAGGAGGTGTATTCCATGAAAATATATTGCAGACAGGAAATCAGCCGCGGCGACATTTACTATGCTGACCTGCGGCCGGTAGTTGGCTCTGAACAGGGCGGCGTCCGCCCTGTGGTCATTGTGCAGAACGACGTGGGCAACCGCCACAGCCCCACAGTGATCGCGGCGCCCATTACCAGCCGGGCGGGAAAGGCAAGGCTTCCCACCCATGCGCGGATAGACGGACAACACGCGGCCCTGCGCCCCGGCTCCATCGTCCTGCTGGAGCAGCTGCGCACCCTGGACCGCTCCAGACTGCGGGGCAGGATCGGCAGGCTGAGCGGAGAAGAACTGGAACAGTTTGATCACGCGCTGAAGGTCAGCGTTGGTCTGGCTGACGCTTATCGTGGACCCACTCTGGAATAGGCGTCGCGGCAAGACAGAAAAAGCACCCGCATGGCACAATCCATCCGGCAAGCCATCAGAACACAGCACCGTGCCGTCCATCGGCTCCGGTGGGCGGCCCATCCTATCAAGGAGGGCTTTTAGAATGACAAAAAAAGAACTGACCGATAACCTCATATTCCTTTCCGCCCTGAAGATGCTGGAGCGTCTCACAGCGGACGGAAGACTGAGCGCCGCAGAGCAGGAGGCGGCCCGCCGGGAATTGGAACGGAGGCTCCGCCCCACTCTGCTGTTCGCCTGAACCGCCGCCAGAAAACTGAACTGGTTGCCCAAATTTCCCCCCGCGTCTTCGTTGGGTTTGGTGATAGCTATTGGGAGAAGAACATGGTATTGTGTGTCGCTGAAAGGAGGTCAAAAAAGATATGACAACGGCAAACACAGCAGCCGCGGGCGCTCCACGGATTACCGTGATCGACCCACGCGCACCGGAACGGGCCAAATTGCGGGTGGCCGCCTACGCGAGGGTCAGCAGCGACTCCGATGACCAGATCAACTCCTACATTGCCCAGGTCGATTTTTACAGCAAGTACATCGCCTCGAAAGAGGACTGGGAGATGGTGGACATCTACGCGGACGAGGGGATCACCGGTCTGGAGGCCCGCAGGCGGGATGACTTCAACCGAATGATGGAGGACTGCAGGGCGGGAAAGATCGACCGGGTATTGGTCAAATCCATCTCCCGGTTTGCCCGCAACACCAAGGAGTACATTCAATTCGTGCGGGAGCTGCTCCGCCTTGGGATCAGCATCTACTTCGAAAAGGAAAATATTGATACGGGGAAAATGACCTCGGAACAGGTCGCGCAGATCTACGGGGCTTTCGCCCAGATGGAATCCACCAACCACTCCGGCAATATGCGCACCAGCGTGCGGATGCGGATGGAAAAGGGGCTGTTCGTCCCGCCCACAGCGCCCTATGGCTACCGGCTGGCAGGCCGTGATCTGGAGATCATCCCCGAGGAGGCTGAGGTGGTCCGCATGATTTACAGCGCCTATCTGAGGGGCCAGGGCAAAGAAGACATTGCCAGAGAGCTGAACCGGCTCGGAACAGAGCGGGGCCGGGGACGACAGAAATGGCATCCGTCCACAGTACACTACATCCTGACCAACATCTCCTACACCGGGGATATGATCTGGCAAAAGAGCTATGCCACCGATACCATCCCCTTCCGGCAGGTGCGCAATCATGGAGAGAAACCGCAATACTTTGTGGAGAACTGCCACCCTGCCATCGTCAGCCGGGAGGAGTTCCAACGGGTACAGGAGCTGATGGCATCCCGCAGGGAACAGTTTACAGCAGGTGCAAAACCGCGGGAATCTGTGTACAGCGGCCACATTTTCTGTGGGGAGTGCGGCTCCATGTGCCGCCAAAAGATCTCCAGTGGAAAGCGGTATTGGGTCTGCCACCGGCATGACAAGTCCAAGGCTGACTGCCCGATCCCACAAATTCCGGAAACGGAGATCGAACAGGCGGTCCTCCGTCTCTGCCGGAAGCTGAAGCAGGGCAGCGGCCGCATCCTGCGGCCGGTTCTGGGGCAGCTGCGGGAGCTGCGGGAACGGGAGCTCCGCTCCAACCGCAGAATCAGCGATATTGACAAAGAAATATCCCATCTCACAGAGCAGAATCTCGTCCTTGTACGGCTGAAGTCGAAAGGATACGTGGATTCTGCTCTCTATTTATCCCAGACGGACGAGATCGGCCGGAAACTGCGGGATCTGCGCAAACTGCGGCGCCGCATCCTCGATTCCACAGGAGAAGACCGCCAGATCCAAGCCACAGAGCAGATGCTGGTGTATCTGGAGGAGATCCCTGAGCGGATGGACCAGGTGGACGCCGGTGCCTTCGAGGAGCTCATCCAGCGAATCATAATCGTATCAGCAGAGCAGGTGAGGTTCCAGCTCCACAATGGCCTGGAGCTGACGGAAAAAGTGGAAAGGGCGGTGCGGTAAATGGCTTGGCAGAGAAAAATTCCGTTCGGTTACTCGATTCAAAACGGAGAAATCATCCGTCAGACTGAGGAAGAAAAAGCGGTCCAGGACATCTTTTCCCGCTATCTGCTGGGCGCGTCCTACAGCCAAATCGCCGCGGAGATGGAGCGGCAGGGCATCCGTTATCATCAGCACACACCGCGGTGGAACAAGCACATGGTAAAACGCATCTTGGAAAATCCCAAATACCTGGGCGGCGATGTATGCCCCCGATTGATTTCCGATGCCGATTTCCTTGCCGTCCAGCTGCGGCGCGGTGACCAGACTACCTATGCCCCCTGCCCAAAACAGCTGGCTCCGGTGCGCGGGCGGGCAGTGTGCGCGATATGCGGCTCCCCCATGACGCGGGACACCAGGCGCCAAGGCCGCCCCCGCTGGCACTGCCAGAACCCGGAATGCGGGCACAGCCTGTACATTGCAGACGAGGAACTGCTGGCGCGGGTGCGAAAGAAACTCCGCCTGCTGGCTCTGGCTGTGGAAGAGATCAGGGAAACGGCTCCGCCCACCCCCTCCCTGGACAGCATCCGCATCCAGAATGAACTGAACCTGTGCTTCAATCGGGCGGACGCCAACCACGAATATGTGAAAGCCCTTATCCTCGGCGCGGCTACCGAGCGTTACAATGAAATGCCGGACCCCGGCCCCTGCCAGCGGCTGAGGGATCTCGTCCGGCAGGTGCGCGAGAACCCGGAGGATGAAGAAACCCTATGGGCATTTTGCGAAGCGGCCGCCAGCCATATCCGTATGGGACAAGGCGGCATAGAGCTGGCACCGATGCCCGTATTGAAGATTCAACATAGAGAGGAGCTGGCGGTATGAACGCGGCTGTACAGGCGGCAACGCCCAAAAAGGTAACTATAATCCCCTGTGATCCCCAGCTGGCGGAGCGTGATATCCGCAAAAAACATCTGCGGGTGGCCCCCTACTGCCGGGTGTCCACCGACAAGGAGGAGCAGCTATCCAGCTATGAGGCGCAGATCGAGTACTATACCGACAAGATCAACTCCAATCCGGACTGGACCATGGTGCGCCTGTATGCGGATGAGGGGATCACCGGCACCTCGGCCCGGAAGCGCAAGGACTTCCTGAAGATGGTACGGGACTGCCAAAAGGGGAAGATCGATCTGGTCATCACCAAGTCGGTGTCCCGGTTCTGCCGCAACACACTGGACGGGCTGAACTATGTGCGCCGCCTGAAACAATACGGTGTAGGCGTGTACTTTGAAAAGGAAAATGTGAACACGCTCTATATGGACAATGAGATGATTCTCACCTTTATGATGAGCCAGGCCCAGGCGGAGAGCGAATCCCTCAGCGGGAATGTGAAGTGGGGCCACCGCAAGAACTTCCAGGACGGGAAGGTCTACTACAACTACAAAGGCTTCCTCGGCTACCGGAGGGGAGCGGACGGCCGGCCGGAAATCGATCCGGAGCAGGCTGCGGTGGTGCGCCGGATTTTTTCCCGGTATCTGCTGGGCCATAGCGTCCGCCAGATCGTCACCGACCTGATGGCGGACGGGATCAAAACCGCTACCGGCAAAGAAATCTGGCATGACAGCGTCATCCAGAAGATGCTCTGCAACGAGAAATATATTGGAGACGCCCTGCTTCAAAAGACCTACATCGCGGATCTGTTCAGCAAAGAAAAGCGGGTCAACAACGGTGAGCTGCCGAAATATTATGTACACGACTGCCATCCGGCCATCATTGACAGGGAAACCTTTCAGAAGGTGCAGGAGGAAATTGCCCGGCGCTCCAGCATCCGAAAGACATCGTCAAAAACCAAGACGGAGCTGGGTAAATACTGCGGCAAATATGTTCTCAGTGAACTGCTGGTCTGCGGAGAATGCGGCAGCCCCTACCGGCGGGTGATCTGGACGCAGAAAGGCGTCAAGCGGGTGGTGTGGCGGTGCCAGAACCGGCTGGAGCATGGAAAAAAGCTCTGCAAGAAATCGCCCACCTGGGATGAGCAGGATCTTCACGCCGCGGTGATCGGGGCCATGAACGAGCTTTTTCAAACACAGATGGCCAAGGACGAACTGAAAGCCAGCATTGCCGCCGCCCTCGCCGGGGAGGAACAGGAACTGACTCTGCCGGCGGTGGAGGTGCGGATACGCGGCCTGCAGGAACGCCAGCTGGAGATCTTCCAGCTGATTGTGGGCGCCGGGCCGGACTGCACCGACTATGATGAGGAGCTCCAGCAGGTAAACATGGCCAAAACCAGCCTGATGGCGAAGAAAGCGGAGCTGGAGCGTACCCAGCAGACTGCCCCGGTATTCGAACATCGGCTGGAGGAGCTCAGCAAGGAGGTGGATGGCGCAACCGGCGCGATCAGTGCCTTCGATGAGCTGACCGTGCGCCAGCTCATCAGCAATATCAAGGTGCTGGACAAGGAGAACCTCCTTGTCCGGTTCAAGGACGGGACGGAGATCACCCAGCAAAAATGAGGAGGCTGAGGTATTATGGAATACAGAAAAACATATTTCCGGATTCACAGCCGCTATCAGTTCGATTCCGGCTGGCTGGACGAGAGTGACGCGACTGAGTTTCGAGAGGAAACTCGCCGCCTGTTCCAGAGTGCGGGCTGGGATCTGCATCCCGACGGAGACAGTACATCTGATACCGTCACGAAAGGCCAGCAGGATCTATACCTGCACCCGATGAATTTTAGTGGTATCATAGAGGTGAACGAAATCCCCGCGCTCCAAGCATTGATGAAAGAGGCGGAAACCTTCCAGTGCTATGGCGTTGACTGCTATGAGCGGTACTGGGAACTCACCGATGAAGAATATCTGGGCCAGTTGGAAAGCAAGCGCGAGGAGATTACGCAGACGATCCTGGAACAGTGCCGGACAAAACGCAAGAACCTGTATGTCGCGGGCCCGGTCGCTTTGAATGTCGCTCAAAGGTTCTCTGTGCGCAGGCTCTGCGATAAGGACGGCAAACACAATCTTGCAAATCAATTCGTTGGGAAACTGATGGAACAGCTTGTTCAGAAGGGCCGGCTGGTGACGGCAGAAACCAGAAACGGCCCCGGAATCCGCACGGCAACCGATGCGGAGATCCGTTCCCCGCTGCCAGGGCAGCAGCAAATGACCCTGTAGACATGAGGTGTGACAGAATGGCGATTTATATCACAGGAGATACTCACGGCGGCTTCCAACGCTTTGGAAGCAAATACTTCCCCCAGCAGAAAGAGATGAGCCGAGAGGACTATGTCATCATCACAGGCGATTTCGGAGGCTTGTGGGACGGAGGCCAGAAAGACCAGCACTGGCTGGACTGGCTGGAGGAAAAGCCCTTTACCACCCTGTTCGTGGACGGGAACCATGAGAATTTTGGCCTGTTGGACGCTCTTCCGGAAAAGGAGTGGAACGGCGGGCGGGTCCATGCGGCGCGGGATCATGTCCTGCACCTTATGCGGGGACAGGTCTTCCACTTCGGCGGCCTCACCTGGTTTACCATGGGCGGCGCGGCCTCCCACGATATTCAGGATGGCATCCTCGATCCCGCCGCTCCGGATTTCGAGCGCCAGTATTGGCTGATGCGCCGGATGCGGGCCATGTTCCGGGTCAAGGGTGTGAGCTGGTGGGCTGAGGAGATGCCCAGCCCGGAGGAATACCAAGAGGCCCTGGCAAACCTGGACCGGGTCAACTGGACGGTGGACTGTATCCTGACCCATTGCGCTCCCAGCAGTGTAGTGAGAAAAGTCAACCCTTCCTATGGAACGGATGAACTGACGGACTTCCTTGAAACAATCAGCCAGCGATGCAAATTTGCCTACTGGTTTTTCGGCCACTACCATGACAACCGGATCATTGATGAAAAATACATCCTCCAGTGGGAACAGATCTCTCAGCTGGAGTAGGCGCCCCATGCGGCGGAGCGGCCTTCGGGCCGCTCCTGCTTGTAAAACCGGAAGGAATTGCGGAATAGACGGACGGCTCGTCCTGTGATATGATGATACCAAAGAAAAAAGATTGGAGGACGGCCGGAATGTCGGAAAAGCAAAAGAAAGCCATTCGGGAGCTGACCCTCATGCTGATGTATCTCACCTCCTGGGAGGAGCGGGATACGCCAGGGCTGCGGGCGGTCAAGAAAAGGGACCTGGAAAAGTATCCACTTGTCCGCCGGTGCTGGAAGGGCTATGAACACAGCCTGCTGGATAAACTGTCAGAGGAGGGGCTGATCAACGCTGCCGGGCGAACCTACCCTGCCCTCATCACACCAGAGGGGGAAGCCGAAGCACGGAAGCTGTTGGCTCAGTATGGGATCAAATTGGAAGAAAAAGAGCGGGACAACGACTGAATACAAACTGAAACATCATATCTGCTCTGTTTAGGAAAGGGGTGACCGGAGTATGAAGGAGCGGACCTGCATTTGCTGTGACCTGAAATCGTTTTACGCGAGCGTGGAGTGCATCGAGCGTGGGCTGGACCCCATGACCACCAACCTTGTGGTAGCGGATCTGAGTCGCACCGAAAAGACCATCTGCCTGGCGGTCACCCCTTCCCTGAAGGCTTACGGCATTTCCGGCCGGGCCAGGCTGTTTGAGGTGGTCCAACGGGTCAAGGAGGTCAATGCCCAGCGACAGCGGAGCGCACCTGGCCGGCAGCTCACCGGCGCTTCCTCCCACGACCCGGAGGTGCGGCAAAATCCGTCTCTGGCTCTCGACTATATCGTAGCCCCGCCCCGGATGGCCCACTACATTGACTGGAGTACCCGCGTCTACAGCGTGTACCTCAAGTATGTGGCGCCGGAGGACATCTATCCCTATTCCATCGATGAGGTATTCATGGATGTCACCAACTACCTGGATACCTACAAGATGACAGCGCGGGAGCTGACCCGGACCATCATCCTGGATATCCTGAAGACCACCGGCATCACCGCCGCGGCGGGGATGGGCACTAACCTGTACCTGGCCAAGACTGCAATGGACATCGTGGCCAAGCACGTCCACGCGGACAAGGACGGGGTGCGGATCGCCAAGCTCAACGAGATGACCTACCGGCGGCTCCTGTGGACCCACCGGCCTCTCACCGACTTCTGGCGGGTGGGCAAGGGCTATGCCGCCAAGCTGGAGGCCCACGGCCTCTACACCATGGGGGATATCGCACGGTGTTCCATTGGCAAGCCTACGGACTACCACAATGAGGAACTGCTTTATAAGCTCTTTGGTGTCAACGCGGAGCTGCTCATTGACCACGCCTGGGGTTGGGAACCCTGTACCATCGCGGACGCGAAAGCCTACAAGCCGGAGCACAAGAGCATCGTCTCCGCCCAAGTGCTCCAGTGCCCCTATACCTTTGAAAAGGCCCGGCTGGTGGTGCGGGAGATGGCGGATGTCCTGGCCCTGGATCTGGTGGACAAGAGGCTGGTGACCAACCAGCTGGTGCTCACTGTGGGCTACGACCGGGAGAACCTGGACGACCCCGGCCGCGCTGCCCGGTATCACGGCCCCGTCACCACCGACCGCTACGGCCGGAATATCCCCAAGCACGCCATTGGTACGGAGAACTTCCCCTATACCTCCTCCGCCAATGACCTGCTGAAAGCCGTCACCACCCTCTATGACCGGGTCGTGGACCCGAACCTGCTGGTGCGGCGGCTGAGCATCAGCGCCAACAAGCTGCTGGACGAGGCCACCGTCCCCAAGGGCGGGGAGGCAGAGCAGCTGGATCTCTTCACCGACTACGCCGCCAAAGAACGGCAGCAGGCGGAGGACGAGGCTGACCACGCCCGGGAACGGAAGATTCAGGAGGCCATGCTTGGCATCAAAATGAAGTACGGCAAGAACGCCATTCTCAAGGGGATGAACCTGGAGGAGGGCGCCACTACCAAGGAGCGGAACCAGACCATCGGAGGGCATCAGGCATGAGCGGACCATACGACAACATCATAAATCTCCCCCATCCCACCTCTAAGCGGCACCCCCGGATGTCCCTCCATGACCGGGCGGCACAGTTCTCCCCTTTCGCGGCCCTGTCCGGCCACGCCGCCGCCCTGGCGGAGACCACCCGGTTGACGGATCGGAAGATCGAGCTGGACGAGGACACCAGGGCGGAACTGGACCGGCGGCAGGCCGTGCTGCTGGAGCAGATCTCGGAGCAGCCGGAAATCACGGTGACCTGGTTCCAGCCCGACGGGAAGAAAGAGGGCGGGCGGTATATCACGGCCACGGGACGGCTGAAAAAGCTGGACGAGGCGGCACAGGCACTGGTCCTCACGGATGGGACGAGCATCCCCTTGGAGGATGTGCTGGAACTTCAGAGCACCTGCTTCCGCAACATTCTTCCAGATGGATAGGACCAGCCAGTGCGGACAGGCCGAAATAACCCCATTATAACCCCTTGATAAAGAGGTTATAATGGGGTATAATAATCAACAGAGAAAGGGGGCGCGGCATGGACGAAAAAAAGAGGCTGGACGCCATCCAAGCGTTAGAGCGGCAGATCAATGGGCTGCCCATTGGATATATCTCAAAGAAAAACATCAATGGCAAGGCCCGCTATTACCACCAGTGGACAGAGGCCGGGAAAAAACGCAGCCGGTATCTGCGGGATGGAGAGCTGGAACCGCTCCAAAAGCAAATTGAGGAGCGGAGATCCCTGCAGGCGGAGTTAAAGAAGCTGCAGGCTGGGATGCCGAAACAGAGCCAGCCGAAGCTGGACTTTGAAACCAGTGTCATTACCGGCAGAGGGCTGGACGCCATGTTCCAAGGGGTAGAGAGCTGGCAGCGGCGGGACTGCTTTGCACAGCTGGAGGATTACCTGTACGGCTCTGGGCGCGACCGGGTCTGCCTGGTCTTCGGCCTGCGCCGGACGGGAAAAACCACCATGCTCCGGCAGGCCATCGGACGGATGACCAGCGAGGCTCTTTCGCGGGCCGCCTATCTCAAAGCCCGCAGGACAGACAATATGGCGATGATGAACCGGGATCTGAAAAAGCTGTTTGACGCGGGATTCCAGTACGTATTCATTGATGAGGTTACGCTGATGCGCGACTTCATCGATTCCGCCGCCATCTTCTCCGATGTCTTTGCCGCCATGGGGATGAAGATTGTCCTGTCCGGTACCGACTCTCTGGGCTTCTGGCTGGCAATGGATCAGGAGCTGTACGACCGGGCCAAGCCCATCCACACGACCTTTATCCCCTACCGGGAATACAGCCGGCTGCTGGGGATCAACAGCATCGACGAGTATATCCGCTATGGCGGGACGCTGCGGGCCGGTGAAACAGCATTTGACGACGCGGACGCCAACGCCCAGGACGCCTCCTTCCGGGATGACGAGTCTACACGGCGCTATATCGACACGGCGATCTGCCGGAACATCCAGCACTCCCTGGCCTGCTATGAGGCCGGCGGGCATTTTCGCCATTTGTACTCCTTATACAAGGCCGGGGAATTGACCAGTGCCATCAACCGGATCATTGAGGACATGAACCACCGTTTCCTGATTTCGGTGCTGACAGAGGACTTCACCTCCCATGACCTGCGGCTCACCGCCGCGAATCTGCGGAAAGAACGCAATCCCCAAAAACGCACAGATGTGCTGGATACCATTGACACTGAGGTCGTCACCCGCCGGCTGATGGAACTGCTGGACATTCGGAACCGGGAGGAGCAGTCTATCGGCATCACACAGGCCCATGTCAACGAGATCAAGGAATATTTGGCCGCGCTGGAGCTGATCGTGGACTGCCCCATTGAAACGGCAGATCCAGACGCCAAGCCCGTGGAGCATATCCTGTTCACCCAGCCGGGGATGCGGTATTGCCAGGCACAGGCCCTTGTCCACGCGCTGATGAAAGACGAGACCTTCGCGGCGCACAGTGAGCTGGAAAAGGCGCAGGTCACAGAGCGGATTCTGGAAGAAGTCCGTGGACGGATGATGGAGGATATTGTGCTGCTGGAAACCCTGAAGGCAGCTGACAGAGACCATCGTGTATTCAAGCTGCAATTTGCTGCCGGCGAGTTTGACATGGTGATCTATAACGAAAAAGAGAACAGCTGTGAGATCTTTGAGATCAAGCACAGCGGGAATCGGACGCCGGAGCAGTACCGGCATTTGATCGATGAAGAAAAGTGCCAGCAGACGGAGCGGCGGTTCGGCCCGATTCGGGGACGGTATGTGCTATATCGGGGTGAAACAGCGCAGGCCGAAAAGGGCGTGCAGTATCAAAATGTAGAGTCCTATCTGAAA
This sequence comes from Flavonifractor sp. DFI.6.63, assembly GCF_024462255.1. NCBI lineage: Bacteria > Bacillati > Bacillota > Clostridia > Eubacteriales > Oscillospiraceae > Flavonifractor > Flavonifractor sp. DFI.6.63. The sequence continues at coordinate 135,650 of NZ_JANGBE010000004.1, forward strand.
GAACTGCCCAATCTCGATGTGTGCCAGTCAAACAAGATTGTTCCCCAGACAATGGGCCCTGTGCTGTAAAACGGCTCGATGCGGGTATTCGGACGACGAAATCAAAAATATCGATTTTAACCGCCCCTTCCAAAGAAAACCTTGTAATCTCAACGGTTACAGGGTTTTCTTTTGTTTTCGTTTAATGTGTTATGTGCTAATATGATACCAATTTTCGAGGTTAAACTTAGCGTTTGAGGTTAAAAATCTGCGAAATTTTACAGCACGGCGCACCAAAAAACATCCCCCGGACACCAGCACAGGGTATCCGGGGGTGGGTGAGAGTGGATGTTGGGGGAGCGAAGAAGGGGTAGAGTGAGGATTGTGAAAGGTTAAATTGACTATTATAAACGACGAACCATAATTTATGCAGACATTGTATTAATGGAATATAGGTAGTGCGTAAAATTCTGTGTAAAGACCGAAGGCAGGTGAAATGCAATTAGAGGGTGATTGGCACCCTGTGGCCGAAATAAATCATGAGATGGTCGAGAATCGTGCCCCAATTACGGATGGGCATCGTCCATTTTTCAGTGATGTTGATCGTCGCCAAATACAGAATTTTCATCAGAGCGTCATCGGAAACAAAGGCGCTCTTCGTCTTTGTCACCTTGCGCAGCTGGCGATTGAAATTCTCAATGGCATTGGTCGTGTAAATGAGCGTGCGAATTTCAGGAGGATACTTGAACATAGTCGAAAGCTCAGGCCAGTTTACCCGCCAGCTCTTGACTCCGAGAGCATAAGCGCACCGGGCAGAACCGCCGCACGGTTAGTCTGGCTATCGACATTCAATCAAAGCTTCAACGAAAAGGGCCGGGATATGAACGGTGGGCTAAGGTATTCAATCTAAAACAGATGGCCGCAGCCCTTGCCTATTTGCAGGATAATAACCTTCTGGAATATGAGCAGTTGGAGAAAAAAGCGGCTTCGGCAACAGAGTGTTTTCATTGATATAGCGGTACACCACCAGCCTGCTGGCACATTTTTCAAAATCGGATCTGCAGAAACAGTGGGAAAAGGCTTTTGGCGGATTGTCAAATCAGGTGCGGCGAAAGATCAAAGAAACCTTTAGGCGCAAAACGCCCCGGCCCCAGCCGCAAAAGCGGTCGGGACCGGGGCGCTCTTCGTTTTTCAGGCCAGGCCCAGCAGACGGGCCGTGGTGGCAACCGAAAAGCAGACCAGCATCCCGATGCCGGTGGGCAGCAGGATGGAGACCAGGGTCCATTTGGCGCTGCCCGTCTCCTTCCCAATGGTCAGGCAGGTCGTGGAGCAGGGCCAGTGGACCAGGGAAAAGAGCATGGTGCACACCGCCGTCAGCCAGGTCCAGCCGTTGTCCACCAGCAGCGCCCGCAGGGCCTCCAGATCATCCAGCGCCAGCAGGGAGCCGCTGGAGAGATAGGCCATGATAATGATGGGCAGCACGATCTCATTGGCCGGAAAGCCCAGGAGGAAGGCCATCAGGATGACTCCGTCCAGCCCCAGCAGCCGGGCGAAGGGGTCCAAAAATCCGGTGCACCAGTCCAGGATGCTGCCCCCGCCCACCCGAACATTGGCGCACAGCCAGATCAGCAGCCCCGCCGGGGCCGCAACGGACACCGCCCGCCCCAGCACGAACAGGGTCCGGTCCAGCACCGAGCGGACGATGACCTGCCCGATGCGCGGCCGCCGGTAGGGCGGAAGCTCCAGCGTAAAGGAGGAGGGCACGCCCTTCAGGATGGTACCGGACAGCAGCCGGGACACCCAGAAGGTGAGAAAGACCCCCAGCAGGATGACCCCGGTCAGCAGCAGCGCCGACAGCACGCCCCGTCCCATACCCGCTCCGGTCCCCACAAAAAACATGGTAATGATTGCGATCAGAGTGGGAAAGCGCCCGTTACAGGGAACAAAATTGTTGGTCAGGATGGCGATAAGCCGTTCGCGGGGCGAATCAATGATGCGGCAGCCCACCACGCCGGCCGCGTTGCAACCAAAGCCCATGGCCATGGTCAGCGCCTGCTTGCCGCAGGCGCTGGCCTTTTGAAATGCATGGTCCAGCACGAAGGCCACCCGCGGCAGATAACCGAAGTCCTCCAGCAGGGTGAACAGAGGGAAAAAGATGGCCATAGGGGGCAGCATCACCGAGACCACCCAGGCCAGTACCCGGTACACCCCCAACACCAGCGCCCCATGGAGCCATGCCGGGGCATTCAGAGCGGTAAGCAGGTCACTCAACCGGTCCTGGACCCAGAACAGGCCCGCAGAGAGCAGCTGCGACGGGTAATTGGCGCCCTGGATGGTCAGCCAGAACACCCCGGCCAGCAGCAGAAGCATCAGAGGAATCCCGGTGGCGCGGGATGTGAGCAGGCGGTCCAGCTTGCGGTCCCGTTCCAGGCGCTCCTCCCGCTCACAGGAGACCACACCGGCGCACAGCTCCTCCGCGGTCAAAACCAGCCGCGAGACCAGGCAATCCCTGAGTTCCTTTGCGCCGAGCCCGGACCGGGCCAGAACGCCCCGTGCGCCCTCCAGCGCTTTCTGTAGCGCCTCGTCCCGCCGCACGTCCCAGCCCAGCGTTTCCGACAGGCGCTCCAGCAGCGCAGCGTCCTGATCCAGCAGCCGCAGGGCCGTCCAGCGTGCGCTCAGCCGTCCGGCCAGCCGTGTTTCCAGCAGCGGACGCAGCTGCTCCACCGCGGCCTCGATGGGCGGCAGGTAGCGCACCGGCGGCGGCGCCGGCGCTTCCGGCGCGGCGGTCAGCTCCGCCACCGCGTCCATCAATTCCTCCAGCCCCTCGCCCCGCCCGGCCGCCGTACCCACCACCGGCACCCCCAGCCGCCGGGCGAGGCCCTCCAGATCCACCCGGATCCCTTTTTTTCGGGCCTCATCCAGCAGGTTGACGCACACCACGCACCGCGGTTCCAGCTCCAGCGTCTGCAGGACCAAATTCAGATTGCGCTCCAGACAGGTGGCGTCGCACACCACGACCGCCGCGTCCGCGCCGCCGAAGCAGAGAAAATCCCGCGCCACCTCTTCTTCCGCCGAGTGGGCCATGAGGGAATACGTACCCGGCAGATCCACCAGCACGTAGCCCCGTTCCCGGTGCTCACACTGTCCCTGCGCGTTGGCCACGGTCTTTCCCGGCCAATTTCCCGTATGCTGCCGGAGCCCGGTCAGCGCGTTGAAGACGGTGGACTTGCCCACATTGGGGTTCCCCGCCAGGGCGATCACCCGGTCCTCCGGCCGGTTCTTTTGGAGCACCAGCCCGCCGTCCACCGCGCCCGCGCCGGTGGAGGTATTGGTCAATCCCATCGCCAGCTCCTCCCCCCTTACTGCGTTCAGGCCAGTGCAGTCCGGCCCGCCGGGGCACGCTCCGGGCAGAGCCCCTCCAGCCGGACGCCCCGGGCGTCCCGGCCCCGCAGGGCGATGACCGCGCCCCGGATCAGATACGCCGCCGGGTCCCCGGCGGGACTTTTGGCGGTGCAGGTGACCCGGGTGCCCCGGATCAGGCCCAGATCCAGCAGCCGGCGGCGCATGGCCTCATCGGCCTGGATCTCCGCTACGTAGGCGCTCTGCCCGACCCGCAGGGCGCTGAGAGAATATTCGCTCATATCTCAAATCCCCTTGCCATAAGTTGGTGTAAGGAAACTTTGTTTCCGCACCCTATCTTATTGTGCCGTGCGGCAAAAGGTGCCGCCGGAATGGGAGGTGCGCGCGTATGTCCCAGACGGAACAGGCGGATTTTTACACTCAAAAGGGCTATCAGATGCGCAAACAGCAGCAAATGACCGGCGCTATGGAAGATTACCTGGAGATGATCTGCCGCCAGGCCCGGGCGGAGGGGTACGTGCGCATCAACTTTTTGGCCGGGCGGCTCAACGTACGCCCCTCCTCCGCCTCCAAGATGGTCTATCAGCTGCGGGAGCAGGGTCTGGTGACCTTTGAGAAGTACGGTCTCATCCAACCCACTCAGCGAGGCTGGGAGATCGGCCGTTACCTGCTCTACCGGCACGACGTGCTCCACCGGTTCTTTTGTCTGGTCAACGGCTCCACGGATGAGCTGGAACAGGTGGAGCAGGTGGAACACTATCTCAACGAGAGCACCGTGCACAATCTGGATATCCTGCTGTCCCGGCTGGAAAGCGCTGCTCCGGCGGAATAGCATGCGCCAAAAGGCACAGAACGGCCCGGGATCCTTCCCGGGCCGTTCTGTCTATTTCCGACAAACCGCACGGCAGCGCATTGACATATCCGTTTCATCTGTTAGAATGATAACAAATCGTTTGAATCGACTGCCGCGGGCCCTGCAAGGCCCGCCTTTGGAGGGAAAAGCATGCCGCAAACTGCACAAGAGAATAAGATGGGCGTGATGCCGGTGCGCCGCCTGCTGATCACCATGGCCCTGCCCATGATGATCTCCATGCTGGTACAGGCCCTGTATAACGTTGTGGACAGCATTTTCGTGGCCCAGATCAGCGAGAGCGCGCTGACGGCCGTATCCCTGGTCTTTCCCTTTCAAAACCTGATGATCTCCATCGGCGTTGGGACCGCCGTGGGCGTCAACGCCCTGCTCTCCCGCAGCCTGGGCGAAAAGAACTTCGCGCTCGCCGACCAGACGGCGGAGAATGGTGTGTTTCTCTCGCTGCTCAGCTATCTGGCCGTTCTGGTCCTCTCTCTGACGTTGGCGCAGCCCTTTATGGCCATCCAGATCGACGATCCCGAGATCATTTCCTACGGCGTGTCCTATCTGCGCCTGGTGGGCGGGCTCTCCGTCGGCATGTTTGCCGCCATCATGCTGGAGCGTCTGCTCCAGTCCACCGGACGCACCTTCTATACCATGATCACCCAGGGGCTGGGCGCGGTCATCAATATCGTACTGGACCCCCTGATGATCTTCGGCATCGGCCCCTTCCCCGAGATGGGTGTGGCCGGGGCCGCCCTTGCCACGGTGATCGGGCAGTGCGTGGGGGCTGTGCTGGCGCTGTATTACAACATCCGCCATAATCCGGAGATCCATCCCAGGCTGCGGGGCTTTCGCCCCAACGGCGCGGTGATCCGCCGGATTTATGCCGTGGGCGTGCCTTCCATCCTCCTCAGCTCCATCGGCTCGGTGATGACCTTCGGCATGAATCAGATCCTTACCTCCTTTACCTCCACCGCCACCGCCGTGTTCGGCATCTACTTCAAGGTGCAGTCCTTTGCCTTTATGCCGATCTTTGGCCTGAACAACGGCATGGTGCCCATCGTCTCCTACAATCTGGGCGCACAGAAGAAAAAACGGCTGGTCGGCACGGTGAAATTCGCCTTCCTGCTGGCTCTCTGCATTATGATAGCAGGCTTTTTGGTCTTCCAGCTCCTTCCCGCCCCCATCCTCCGCCTGTTCGACGCGTCGGACACCATGCTCTCCATCGGCGTGCCCGCCCTGCGCATCATCAGCATCAGCTTCCTGCTGGCCAGCGGCAGCATCATCAGCATCTCCACCCTCCAGGCGCTGGGGAAGGGCGTGCAGAGCATGATGATCTCCTTCACACGCCAACTGATCGTGCTGCTGCCCGTGGCCTGGCTGCTCTCCCTCCGCGGCACCCTGGAATCCATCTGGTGGGCCTTCCCCATCGCGGAGGTCGTCACGCTGGCGCTGTCCGTCTTCCTGTTGGCGCGCGCCTATCGAACGCTCGTCAAGCCCATGCCGGATGAGGAATAGACGCTCCAAAAGGCCCCCCTGATGCCGCTGCATCAGGGGGGCCTTTTCGTTCGCATCATGCCGTTCTTTTGTCCTTCTGGAGGTGCGCCAGCTTGACGCAGGCCGCGATAACGCCGAAGAGGAACCACCAGGTGAACATATTGCGGGGATAGAACCAGGTGTATTCGGCCAGTCCGATGACCAAAATACCGCAGAAGCCGCCGATCGCCGCCGCCAGCAGCCGCCTGAGGCGCACGTCCGCCGCGGCGCAGAAGGCTTTTACCCCGCTTTTGAGCTGCCAGAGGAGCAGCGCCAGGAAGGCGAGCAGGCCCAGTATCCCGGTCTCGCCCCACATCTGCAGATAGTTGTTGTGGGTGTGGATGGGATAGCTGCCGTCGAAGATGGTGGGGTAGGTCTGGAACACCTTTTTCATCACATCGCTGCCCAGGCCCACGCCGCGGGCCCAATAGTCTTCCATCAGATTCTTGGTAGTCTGATAGATCTCAAACCGGTAGCGGGTGGAGGTGTCCCTGGTATTGCCGATGGTGAGGATGCGGTTGTAAATGGTCTCGGGCAGGAACGGGATGGCCGCCAGGCCCACCAGCAGGATGAGGGGTACAAAGCGCCAATCCAGCAGGGCCAGAAATACCACCACTGCCAAGGCCAGTCCGATCCAGCCGGAGCGGGAGTAGGTAAAGCCGATGGCGGCCACGCCCGCACACAGGGAGAACAGCGAGAACACCTTACCCCGCCAATGGGAATTCAGAAAAAGGGCCAGATCCAGCGGCAGGAGCATCACCAGCTGTTCGGCAAAGTTGTTGGGGTTGTCGAAGAAGGAATAGACCCGCCCCGGCATATCGGCATTGAGCGTCATATCCTGCTGGGAGGGGACCACCTCCACACCGACGTAGCCCTGATAGCAGCCGTACAGGGCGGCCACCGAGATGCCCAGCACCGCCAGGGCCACCACCAGCTGGAGCTGCTCGTACCGGCGCACGGAACTGACCAGCACCAGCACCAGGAGGAAACCCGTCAGGTGGAAGAAGAAAAACCGCATGGACAGATGGGTGGACAGGGACCCCGCCAGCGCAATGCAGAGGAAGGCCAGATAGAGGGTCATATAGGGCCCCAGCCGGTCCAGCTCCAGGCGGTTCTTCGGCCGGGAGGCGCTGCCGATCACGAACAGGCCCAAAAGGCCTGCCGCGGCGGCAAAGCCGTAGGCATTGTTCCAAAGGGAATGGGGCGCCGCCAGCATCACCAGCAGGAACACGCCCACAAAAAAAGATGTGGCGCCGCCCAGCGCGGCGATGAGGCGGCAGAACAGGCTGCCCGCCCAGATGTCCCGCCCCAGTTGGTAGATCCATTTTACCAGTGCGCAGGGGATGTTCAGGATGGCCGTGAACACACGGCAGGCAATGCTGTCCGGCCAGCGCCGGGAGACCGCGCCCTCCCGCCACAGCGCATTCCAGATCACGCTGTTCTTGGCCTGTAGGCAAAACCATTCTCCCACCCGGTCCAGGGCGCGGCCCAGGACGCTATTGGCTCCCGCCTGTTTCAGCCCCAGCCAGGCGGCCAGAAAAACGCGCAGGAACCAGCTGTTTTCCGTAATTGACATCAGTTTTTATACTCCTTGGAATCCGTCGTGGAGCGCCTTTTCATAGACGCCGAAGGTGGCACGGGCCATTTTATGAACCTCAAATTTCGCCTCGATGGTCCTGCGGGCATTTTCCCGGCATGCATCCGTAAAGGAGGGGTCCTCCAAAAAGCGCTCCATCGCGGCCGCCATGGAATCGGGGTTATCATATTCCACCAGCAGTCCGCAGCCCGCCTCGTCGTTCACAATATCGGAATTGCCCCCCATGTCGGTGGCGATAACGGGCAGGCCCGCCGCCATGGCCTCGATGATAAGGAAGGACAGCGCCTCGTGCCGGGAGGCGTTCACATACAGGTCGGAGCCCTTGTAGAGGTTCTTGATATCCTTGCGGAAGCCGATGAATTTGACGCAATCCTCCAAAGCCAGCTGCTTTACCTGCGCCTTGGTGGGCTCCAGCAGCGGGCCGTCCCCCGCCAGCACCAGCGTAAAGGGCTTGTCCGTCCGCTGGGTCAGGCGCTTCACCGAATCGATGAGGTAGCGGTGCCCCTTGTCGTCGGCAAAGCGGGAGGCGCAGAGCATCACAAAACGTCCCTCGTCCAGCCCCAGTTCGGCGCGGAGGGTGGACTGCGAGCGCTCGCCCGCCCAGGCGTCCAGATCCACGGCGTTGAAGATGACCTGGATGCGCTCCCCGCTCCAGCCGTTGGCGATGAGCTGCTCTTTTCCCTTGTTGCACACGGCGATCATCTGATCCTGGCGCTTATCCAGAATGCGGTTGGTGAAGCGGGTCACCGCATCGTTGGCCAGGACGAAATGATTGGTGTACACCACCCGGATATGCGGATTGTATTTCTTGGCCAGCAGGGCGGTGTAGTGCTCCCGCAGGTAATGGCAGTGGACCAGATCGATCCCCCACTCGGCACACAGGGCCGCCAGGTCGCGGGCCGCCTTGTAGTCGAAGCGGCGGCGCATCTCCACACGCCGGCAGGGTACGCCCATCTCCTCCAGCCGCTCCACCAGCAGGCCGCCCTCATGATAGGCAAAAAAGGGCTGGACCAGTCCGTCGGCCGAGAGATAGTTCACCAGAGTCTCCACATACCGCTCCGTCCCCGCCTTCCCGGCGAAGTTGAGCAGATAGAGCACCTTCGTCATAGAAGGATACCCCCTTTTTCCCATAGTAGGCGCGGACTTCCGATCCGCGTCTCCCATTCTACAGGAAACCGCCGGGGAAATCAACCTGCTTTTCAAACAGCGAAGGCCCGCCGCAGCTGCGGCGGGCCCCTTTGCTTTGACTTCCCCGGGCGGAGCAGATCCGCCCTGCGGCAAGGTTTTGCTTCGCAAAACGCTTGTACGCGCCGCAGGCGCGGGGCGCTTGCGCGCCCGGTCGCACGGGAGGGTCCGTCGGAACTCCGCCCGCCCTTTCTTACCGGTAGCTCTTGAGCTTCTCCACCATGTCCGTGTGCGCTCCCCACGAAAGGAATCCTTTCGTGGGGCCCCTTTGCTTTGACTTCCTCGGGCGGAGTAAATCCGCCCTGCGGCAAGGTTTTGCTTCGCAAAACGCTTGTACGCGCCGCAGGCGCGGGGCGCTTGCGCGCCCGGTCGCACGGGAGGGTCCGGTGGAACTCCGCCCGCCCTTTCTTACCGGTAGCTCTTGAGCTTCTCCACCATGTCCGTGTGCTCCCAGGGCAGGTCGATATCGGTGCGGCCGAAGTGGCCGTAGGCGGCGGTCTGCTCGTAGATGGGACGGCGCAGATCCAGGTGCTCGATGATCTTGGCGGGGCGCAGGTCAAAGCACTCGTTCACGATCGCGGAGAGCTTCTCCTCGCTCAGCACGCTGGTGCCGTAGGTATCCACCAGAACGGAGACGGGATGGGCCACGCCGATGGCGTAAGCCAGCTCGATCTGGCACTTGCGGGCCAGGCCGGCGGCCACGATGTTCTTGGCCACATAGCGGGCCATATACGCGGCGGAGCGGTCCACCTTGGTGGGATCCTTGCCGGAGAAGCAGCCGCCGCCGTGGGCAGCGGAGCCGCCGTAGGTGTCCACGATGATCTTGCGCCCGGTCAGGCCGGTGTCGCCCACGGGGCCGCCCACAACGAAGCGCCCGGTGGGATTGACATAAAACTTGGTCTCCCGGTCGATATACTTGGCGGGGATGACCGGCTTGATGATGGTCTCCACAATGGCCTCCCGCAGATCCTTGAGGGCGATATCCGGGTCGTGCTGGGTGGACACCACGATGGCCGGGCAGCGCAGCACGCGGCCATCGTCGTCATACTCCACGGTGACCTGGCTCTTGCCGTCGGGCCGCAGCCAGGTCAGTTCGCCGGTCTTGCGCGCCTCGGCAAGCTTGCGGGAGAGCTGGTGGGCCATAGAGATGGGGGCGGGCATCAGCTCCTGGGTCTCGTCGCAGGCATACCCGAACATCATGCCCTGGTCGCCGGCGCCGATCCGGTCGGCCGCGTCCACGCCGCCGTTCTGGGCCTCATAGGACTGGTTGACGCCCATGGCGATGTCGGGGGACTGCTCGTCGATGGCGGTCATCACCGCGCAGGAGCGGTAATCAAAGCCGTAGCTGGGGTCGGTATAGCCGATGCGCTCCACCGTGCGGCGGACGATGGCGGGGATGTCGGTATAGTGCTTGGTGGTGATCTCGCCCATCACCGTCACGATGCCGGTGGTGGTAAAGGTCTCGCAGGCCACGTGGGCGGTGGGGTCGGCGGCCAGGATGTCGTCCAGGACGGCGTCGGAGATCTGGTCGCACACCTTATCGGGATGCCCCTCGGTAACGGACTCGGAGGTAAACAGTCGCTTTGCCATAGTTCTTTCTTCCTTTCTTTTTCTGGAGGGAGCCTGCCGGATCGAAAAAGCGCTCCGCCGGACGGCGGAGCGCGGAAAGAGGCTCATCCATCCTCATCTTTCGATACTTCTACCGTCGGATTTGGCACCTTGCAATGCAGGTTGCCGGGCTTCATCGGGCCGATCCCTCCGCCACTCTTGATAAGGCTATTCAATTGACACTGGATATTGTAATCACTCTCGCGTGCAATCGCAATAGACAAAACAGCCTCTTTGTATAATGCCGTCGGAATGCGTGTCCCGCGCGCCCTATTCCGCCTTCCAGCCGTTGAGGTAGGCCTGCTGCTCCGGGGTGAGCGCGTCGATGGCCAGCCCCAGCGCCGCCAGCTTCACCCGGCCGATCTCCTCGTCGATCTCGTCGGGTACCTGGTAGACCTTCCGCTCCAGCCCCTGCCGGTGCCGGACCAGCCACTCCAGCGCCAGGGCCTGCACCGCAAAAGACATGTCCATGATCTCCGCCGGGTGCCCGTTGCCTGCCGCCAGATTCACCAGGCGGCCCTCGCCGAGCACGTTGAGCACCCTTCCATCGGGCAGGGTATAGCCTTCTATATTCTCCCGGCGCACTTCCCGCCCGACCGCCATGGCCGCCAGTCCCGCCACATCCACCTCGCAGTCGAAGTGGCCGGCATTGGTCAGCAGGGCGTTGTGCTTCATCACTGCAAAGTGCCTGGGGGTGATGACGTCTTTGCACCCGGTGACCGTGACGAATACGTCGCCGCAGCGGGCCGCCTCGTCCATGGGCATGACCCGGAAGCCGTTCATGGTGGCGTCCAGAGCCTTGAAGGGGTCCACCTCGCAGACGACGACATCGGCCCCCATGCCTTTGGCCCGCATGGCCACGCCCTTGCCGCACCAGCCGTATCCGGCCACTACCACGGTCTTGCCCGCTACGACCAGATTGGTGGTGTGCATGATGGCGTCCCACACGCTCTGACCGGTGCCGTATTTATTGTCATAGTAGTGCTTGGCCCTGGCGTCGTTGACCGCCATCATGGGACAGGGCAAAATCCCCTCCCGCTCCCGGGCCCGCAGGCGCAGGATGCCGGTGGTGGTCTCCTCGCAGCCGCCGATCAGGTTCTCCCCCAGCTGCGCGCATTTACCGCCCAGCAGGTGGACCAGGTCTCCCCCATCGTCCACGATCAGGTGGGGCCGAACCTTCAGCGTTTCGATCAGATGGCGCTCATACTCCTGGGCGGACGCGCCGTGGACGCCGAAGGTCTCCACCCCCATGGACGCCAGTCCCGCAGCCACATCGTCCTGGGTGGACAGGGGATTGGATCCGGTGAGCCGGACCTGTGCCCCGCCCTTCTGGAGCACATAGCCCAGATTCGCGGTCTTGGCCTCCAGGTGGACCGACACGGCGATGCGCAGGCCGGCAAAGGGCTGCTCCCGCGCAAAGCGCTCCTCAATGCGCCCCAGCGCGGGCATAAAGTCCCGCACCCACCGGATCTTGCGGCGGCCGGACTCTGCCAGAGATTGATCCTTCAGGATGCTCATAGCGCTTCTCCTTCCTCTCCGGCCTTCTCCCGCTCCATAGCCGCGGGAGAGGGGCCGTCCCAGAAATCCAGCGTCAGCAGGGGCTTGCTGCGCCGGAAGCACTGCACCTGCCGGTGGATCCGCGCCAGCTGGGCGCCGCTGGGCGCCTCCTCCGGGCCGAAGGCCGGGCAGGTGAAGAACCAGCAGAATTTGGCGCCGGAGGCGATGATCTGATCAAAAAAGCCCTCTTCCGAAACCCGCCCGGCGTTCTCAGCCGTGCAGCGGCAGGCCACGCCGAAGGGCAGCCGGGCGCGGCGCATCAGCGCCATAGCCCGCTCGGTCTCCGGGGTGGGCTGGTCGGCCTGGATGGCCGGGAACAGGTTGCCCACCCGCAGCATGTCCTCCGCCAGCTCCCCGGTAATGGATTCCGGCGGGGTAAACGCAGCGAACACGCAGCCGCTGTGCTTGTTGCACAGCGCGATGATCTCCTGCTCCCGGGAGAGCGGATCTCCTCCGGGAAAAATATAAAGGTAGGTCCCCCCCGCCTTGCGGGCGTCGATCTCCTCATCCAGGCTGTCGAACTCCATCACCGGGCGCACGCCGTAGATCGCGCTGCCGCAGCCCTTGCAGCCCATATCGCAGGGAAAGGTGGGGTCGATCAGGACCGACCAGGGCGCCCCGCCTTCCGGCCAGCCTCCCTCTGCATTTTTCTGCGGCCAATCCAGCAGATTCCCGTTGAGCACAAAATTTTCAAAGAGCTTTTTCAGTACCCGGCTGTCAATGTCGGTATACATGCTCTTGATCAGGCGGTACCAGTTGTTTTCCGGGTCGCTCATGGCGCTGCGGAACAATTCCCGGTAATGCTGGGGCAGCTTTTCCCCGGTAAACCGATCCACCCACTCCATCAGCCTGGGAAGGTTGGCATCCGGGTCCCGCTCCAGATAATCCAGGACCTTGGAGAACCCAAACGCCTTAATGTGAGCCGATATGCCCATTTCTGCGGCACACTCCTCTCCCAAAGTTTCATCCCATTTCAATCTTTGCTTATCATACCCCATCCGTCCCTGCCGCGCTATAGACAAAATTTCAACCTTGTCACAATTTCCGATTTTTTTGCGGGGGCAGGCGGGGTATTCCAATATACTTTCCCGCAGGGCTGTGGTATAATAGCCGCAATGCGGCTATTATACCACAGAACCGGCATGATTCGCTCCCGCCCTGCGGGCTTCCGGCGCGAACGATGCCGCCTGCCGCGATACGCTTTGCGCGCGGTATCCCAGCTGCAAGCGGCCGTGCCCGTCCCATCCGCCCGACCGGCACGATCCTTTTCGTTCAGGAGTGAGCTTACATGCGCACAGGACTTATTACCTTCCATTTCGCCCACCATTACGGGGCCCAGCTCCAGGCCTACGCCACCATGCGCTCCATCCAGGCCCTGGGAGCGCAGTGCGAGATCATCGACTACCGCCTGCCCCACACCACACGCACCAATCAGCTCTTCAAGCGCTCCGGCGCGCTGCGGGATATGGTCTCCGACGCCCACACCGCGCTCCACTACGCCGCGTTCCGGCGCCGCTTCGACCGGTTCGAGGCCTTTGTGGCCCAGGAGATGACCCTCTCCCCCAAGCGGTATACCACCTTCGACCAACTGGAAGCGGACGCCCCGGAGTACGACGTGTACGTGGCGGGCAGCGATCAGATCTGGAACCCTTATATCTTTCAGGACAAACAGTTCGACCCTGCCTTCCTGCTGGCCTTCGTGCGGGAGGGACGCCGCATCGCCTACGCCCCCAGCCTGGGGGTGTCGGAGCTGCCCGAGGACAAGCTGGCGCAGCTGCGCCGCTGCCTGGCGCCCTACTCCGCCCTGTCCGTTCGGGAAAAGCGGGGGCAGGCCCTGCTGGAGCAGGCTGCCGGACAGCAGGCCCGTGTGGTGCTGGACCCCACCCTTCTGCTGACCGGAGCGGACTGGGGCGCGCTGGCCGCGCCGCCGAAGGAGCCGGGCCAATACATACTCTGCTATTTCGTCTCCGACCCCGGCGAGGCCGCCCCCTACGCCCAGGCGCTGTCCCAGCGCACCGGCTGGCCTATCCTCCAGCTGGCGGGCGCACGGCGGAAGATCGACGGCGCCGCGCGGCTGATCTTTGACGCGGGCCCCAAGGAATTTTTGGGCCTGTTTCAAAACGCCGCCGCCGTAGTCACCAACTCCTTCCATGGGGCGGTCTTCTCCCTCCAGTTCCAGAAGCCTTTCTTCACCTCCATGTCCCCCAGCGAACGGCGGGAGCCCACCTATTCCCGCATTTACAGCCTGCTCTCCCGGCTGGGCTGCACCGGACGCATCATCGGTCTGGACGCCACCGAAGCGGTGGACGCCCCCATGGACTACGCCGCGGTCCATCAGCGGCTCTCCGCCGAGCGCGCCGACTCTTTGGCCTATCTGAAGGCCGCCCTGGAGGGGACGCAGCTTCCGCTCCAGCCCGTGCAGGCAGACACGCCGGGCCGGGAAGCGCCCGCGCTGTGCCGCCGTGAGGACTGCACCGGCTGCACCGCCTGCGCCGCCGTCTGTCCGGTGGGGGCCATCACGCTAACGGCGGATCACGAGGGCTTTCTGCGTCCTGTGATCGGGGATTCCTGCATCCTGTGCCGCAGCTGTGAACGGGTCTGCCCCATGCTCCAGCCCGCCTCCCCCGTCCACATCCCCGCTGCCGCCCACGCGCTCTGGAACAGCGACGAGGCCGAACGCGTCCAAAGCTCTTCCGGCGGCTTTTTCTCCCTGCTGGCCCGGCATACCCTCGCCCAGGGGGGCGCCGTATTCGGCGCGGTGCTGGACGCGCATCAGACCACCCGCCACGTATGTGCCCGCTCCACAGCGGAGCTGGGGCCCATGCGGGGTTCCAAATATGTGCAGAGCGACCTGGGCGACACCTTCCGGCAGGCCCGCGCTCTGCTGGAGGCGGGCACACCGGTGCTCTTTTCCGGCGTGCCCTGCCAGATCGACGGCCTGCTGCGCTTTTTGGGCCGGGATTACGAGCATCTGCTTACCTGCGACCTGGTTTGCCACGGGGTCCCCTCCCCGGCGGTATTCCGTGCCTGGCTGGATACGCTGGAGGCGCGGCAGGGCTCCACGGTCCGCCAGGTCCGCTTTAAGGACAAATCCCACGGCTGGTCCCACCCTTACCTGAGCGTGACCTTTGCCGACGGCGGCGTGTACACGGAGGATTTCAACCGCACCTGCTATGGCCGCGGCTTTGGGATGCAGCTGTTCCTGCGCCCCGCCTGCGCCGTGTGCAAATACACCAGCGTCAGCCGCCCCGCCGACTTTACCCTGGCCGATTACTGGGGGCTGGACCCGGCGCTGGAGCTGCCGGTGGAGCGGGACAAGGGCGTATCCATGGTCCTGGTCAACAGCGCCCGGGGCCGCGCCGTGTTCCAGGAGCTCTCCCCCCGCTTCGGCCAGGTGGAGCGTCCCCTGGAGGAGGCGGTGGCGGGCAACCCCCGCCTGGCCTCTCCTCTCAAGGCCAATCCCCGCCGGGCGGCTTTCTTCTCCGCCTTCCGTACCCTGCCCTTTGAACAGGTGGAGCGCCGTTTTCTGGCGCTTCCTCCCCTGCCCTACCGGGCCGCCGCCAAAGCGCTTACACCGGGGATGAAGGAGAAGCTGCGCAGGCTCATGAAATAACCGGCCGCAAAAAGTTTACAATTTGTTTTAGAAATATCCCCCGTTCCCTGTTAGACTAACGTTACTACCCTGATCTGGGAGGAATTGCCTTTGAAATCCATCGACGCGCTTTTGGACCGTTTCTGCTACCGGCACCCCAAGCTGGGCATCCCCAATCTGATGCTGATCATCTCCGTGGGCAACGTGATCGTGCTGCTGCTGGACCTGTTCAGCCATTATACCTTTTCCTATTGGATCAGCTTTGTCCCGGCGCTGATCTTCCAGGGGCAGATCTGGCGGCTGGTGACCTTTATTTTTGTGCCGCTCAACGAAAACCTCCTCTGGTTTCTCTTCTCGGTGCTGCTGTACTATTCCATCGGCCGCAGCCTGGAGCAATCCTGGGGCGCCACCAAATTCACCGTATACTACTTTCTGGGCGTCATCCTTACCATCGTGTACGGCCTGATCATGGGTCTGGTGGGCTACGGCTGGTATCAGACCGCCAATATGTACTACCTGAACATGTCCCTCTTCCTGGCCTTCGCCACCCTTTATCCGGATACGACCTTTTTGATCTACTTCATCATCCCGGTCAAGGCCAAATGGCTGGCCTGGCTGGACCTGGGCTTTCTGGCCCTGGCCGTGGCGGGCACGCTGATAGGCGGCAATCTCCCCATGGCTCTGGTGCCCTTGGTGGCCATTCTCAACTATGTGCTCTTCTTCTGGTCTGACCTCATGGGCATGTTGGGACGCGCCAGGCACCGCCACTCCCGCCAGACGGTGAACTTCAAGCAGGCCACCCGGCAGGCCCATCAGCAAAAGGGATATCTCCACAAATGCGCCGTCTGCGGCAAGACCGACACCGATGATCCCGACGAGGCGTTCCGCTACTGCTCCAAGTGCAACGGCTACTACTGCTACTGCTCCGAGCATATCAACAACCACGTGCATATCCAGTGATCAAACAAGCCCGTCCCTCCATCCGCCTGCAGGCGGATGGAGGGGCGGGCTTGCGTCTGTCGAAACAGGATACGGGACAAGGTTCGATCTCCCGCAAAAAAGTCACCCCGTCCGTCCTGAGAAGGGTCCCTTCCGACGCGCGTTCTCCAGGGGACCCGCTCGTGCCCCGGCAGGGCAATTCCCCTTGTGCCGCCGGAAGGGACGGATTGTGATTGATGCCGTCATCTTCGCGGGACAAAACCCGGCCGGGCGCTTGTGCGGAAGGCGTTTCGACAAGCGGAAGGCCGTGCGGACGGTCAGCACACCACTGGACTGGAGGTCCACTCCAGCGCGCAGGGACGCGGGCGCGCAAAGCACAGGCCGTACAGATCGGTGCACCGCCCTTCCAGCTCGAACAGGGTCCGCCCTTCCGCTTCCAGCGCGCGGGCGCGGGCAGGCTTGGTGATGACCGGCAGGGAGGCCGCCTGCTTCATCCGCCGCAGCAGTCCTCCCCCCCGTTCATTGAGCCCCAGCACCCGCAGGTAGGGCACATGCGCAGGCCGGTCCGCTTTGGTAAGGCCCAGAAACGCCCACAGCAGCAGCCGGCGGACCCGGGCTTCGGTATAGCGCCTGGTGTTGGCCTGCGCATAAAACGCCGGTATGCTCTCCGCCCGGCGCCCCGCCCGGACCAACCGCTCAGGCAGCCCTTCGGACGCGCCGCTGTCGGGCAGGGCCGCCCAGTCCTCCGCGGTCATGGTCCGCACCCTTGCCAGCATCACCTGCTCCACCCGCTTCAGGGCAGGCAGACCGATGAGCGAATCCTCCAGCCGCTCCCTGGCCCCCGGCAGCAAATAGGGCTCCGCCCTGTCCCACCGCCCCTCCAACAGATTCCAGCGGATCTCCGTGGCCGAGGCAAACTGCATCCGGTCCACGGTGCCGGCCCCGGCGGCGCCGTCCTCCCGGCGGGTGTCCATCCCCCCCATGCTGTTATGGGGCGCGCCCCGGCGGAGCACCGTCATGGGGGTCATCCGGGCGTCCAGGGCGCGGATGGCCCGGATGTACTCCACGCCCAGGTTATTGTTGGCCTTGCGGAGCAGCGATGCGCTCTCCGGTCCCGCCAGCGCCTCCACGGCTGCCTGGCGGCAGGCCGCAAACGGTTTGCCCTGCTCCAGCCGGACCCGCAGGGCGGCAGGATACTCCGGGGCGTCCAGACAGGCCGCCGCCCGCTGCAGCGCCTCCACATCGCCGCATTCGCTGCCGAAAGACAGCACGTCCACCACGCCGGTGGCCGCCAGGACCTCCACCCCGCCCCGGGCAAACGTCTCGGCCGAGGCGGCGGCCCAAGGCGTAGGCAGCTCCAGCACCAGGTCCGCCCCTCCCATCAGGGCCAGCCGCGCCCGGGTCCATTTGTCCGCGATGGCGCAGTCGGCCTGCTGAGTCCAGTGTCCGCTCATGACGCATACGATGGCCGTGTTTTCCCCCAGCAGGCGCTTCGTCTGGGCAAGGTGCCAGGCGTGTCCCCGGTGGAAGGGGTTGTATTCACAGATGATGCCCGCCGTCCTCATGGGCTGTTCCTCCAAAAGAACCCTGAATTTTTGTCCGATTTGTGCGAAAATATGGGTTGTCCTTCGGTCAAAAAAGGGCTAAAATATAGTTTGTATATGCTTTCCTATTTTACTACGTGAACTTTGGGTATACAAGCCGTATGCCACGAATTTAAAGGAGAGATCGTAAACATGAAAGTCCTGGTCATCAACGCCGGCAGCTCCTCCCTGAAGTATCAGCTCATGGACCCCGAGACCCGCGAGGTGCTGGCCAAGGGCCTGTGCGAGCGCATCGGCATCGACGGTCGCCTGACCCACAAAATCCCCGCCAGGGATGCCAAACACGAATTTGAAATCCCCATGCCCACCCACGCCGAGGCCATCCAGGCCGTGCTGGACGCCCTGCTCTCTCCCGAGTACGGCGTGATCAAGAGCGCCTCTGAGATCGACGCCGTGGGCCATCGCGTGGTGCACGGCGGCGAGAAGTTTGCCGCCTCCGCCCTCATCACCGGCGAGGTCATGGCCGCCATTGAGGAGTGCATCCCCCTGGCTCCTCTGCACAACCCCGCCAATATCACAGGCATCAAGGCCTGCCAGGCCGTCATGCCCGGCGTGCCCATGGTGGCCGTGTTCGATACCGCCTTCCATCAGACCATGCCCGCCAAGAGCTACATCTATGCGCTGCCTTACGAATACTATGAGAAGGACAAGGTCCGCCGCTACGGCTTCCACGGCACCTCTCACAAGTACGTCTCCGGCCGGGCCGCCGCCATGCTGGGCAAGCCCATCGAGCAGCTGAAGATCATCACCTGCCACCTGGGCAACGGCTCCTCCGTCACCGCCGTGGACGGCGGCAAGAGCGTGGATACCTCCATGGGCTTCACCCCCCTAGCCGGCCTGCCCATGGGCACCCGCTCCGGCGACCTGGACGCCGGTATCCTGGAGTATTTGATGAACCGGTACGGCTACGACATCAAAGAGATGCTCAACATCCTCAACAAGAAGTCCGGCGTGCTGGGCATCTCCGGGGTGTCCTCCGACTTCCGTGACCTGAGCGACGCCGCCGAGCAGGGCAACCAGCGTGCCGAGCTGGCCGTAGACGCCTTCAACTACGGTGTAAAGAAACTCATCGGCGCCTATGCCGCCGCAATGGGCGGGGTGGACGCCATCGTCTTCACCGCCGGCGTGGGCGAAAACTCCGCCGACCAGCGCCTGGCCATCGCTTCCGGCCTGGAGTTCATGGGCGTGAAGATGGACGCCCAGGCCAACAACGTCCGCGGCAGGGAGACCGTCATCTCCACCGCCGACTCCAGGGTGAAGGTCCTCCTCATCCCCACCGACGAGGAGCTTATGATCGCCATGGATACCGCCAATATCGTCAACCAGTAAGCGCAGCCGGGTCGTCTCGCGGCGCGTTTCAACCAAAACACGGACTGCCGGGCAGCTTGCCCGGCAGTCCGTGTTTTCTCCTTTTTTCGGATGCGTCCTGCCCGCTACTGCCGGATGCTCCGGCTGCCGGAGTAGCGGCAGGCCAACACCCGCTCGATGGCAAGCCCGTCCGCATCTCCCCGCTCCGTCAGCGCCAGCAGCGCCTGCGGCTGACCGTAGACCAGCGCGCCATAGATCCGGATGCCGTGCTCCTCTACATAGTCCCGCTGGCCTGCAAAGTCGTACTCCGGGAACTGCGCGCCCGGTCCGACCAGCGCATCCGCCGCTTTCGTCCGCTCCGCCGCATAGGACAGTAGACTTTGGAAATGCTGGGTATACAGCCCCCCATAAGCCTTCGCCATCGCCGCAGCGCTGCCGCTGGGAAACCAATTCCCCAGCCGCTCCGCCAGACTGAGCATCGGGTAGTCCGCCAGCCCGCCCTGCGCGCACGAGCCGTCCACCGTGGAAAAACCCCGCAGGACCGCCGGATCGTCGGAGGTGCGCACGGCACACCAGCGGAAGGAGATTTCCACTCCATACCGCTGTTCATAGCCGTGCGCCAACGCGGCAAACTCCATGGGCGTCAGATCCTGCGGAAAATGGACCCAGACGGAGACGTAGGCGCTTTCGTCCAGCTGGGCCAGATCGGCTTCGTAATCCGGGATTCGGCGGACGCCCTCCTCCACCGCCCCGGACTCCGCCAGCGCATACAGGCCGATGGCCTGCTCGCTCCACAAATATCCGTTTTCCCCGTCCTGGCCGGGTTCCAGCGTACGGCTGACCGCAGTGCGCTCCCCGGTAAGCCAGTCCTCCTCGGTATAAGACAGATCGTACCGGCCGAATCCCCGGTTTCCGGTCTGGATGTCCCGGACCGACCGGCCGGGCATGATCAGCTCGTAGAACGCGCTCAGGTCATACCAGATATCTTCCCGCTCGTCTCCAGCCTGCCCTACGCTTCTGGCGTTGGGCTGGTAGCAGAAGGACGCCGCCAGGGGGGAGACTACGAGACGCACCCCCAGCAGGACGGCCAGCACAACGGCCGCCGACAGGACCGCCACCCGGCCCAGGCGGCGATTTACGATGCGGCGCACCCGCCGGGCCGGCTCTGTCTCCTCCGAAGTTCGGTGCGCCCCCTCTCCGGTCAGCTCGGCCTCCAGCCCCTCGGCCAGATAATCGGAAATGGCCGCGCTCTTCTCCAGCTCGGCCTCCACCAGCGCCCGCTCCGCTTCCGTCGCGGCGCCGGTTCGATACCGTTCCAACAGCTCACGAAAACTCACAATTGTCCCTCCAGTCTGGTTTTGAGCTTTTGCCGGGCCCGGCACAGCAGCGTGCGGGCCGCGCCGGGAGAAAGTCCCATGGCCGCCCCCACCTCGCGCAGCGGCAAGCCGGCGCAGTAGTGGAGCGTTACCGCCTCCCGATCGGCGGGGGACAGCTCCAGCACCGCCCGGTAGACCGCCCGGCGGCGCTCCTCCCGGATGAGATCCTCCAGCAGATCCTCCTCTGCCGCCAGCCGTTCCGGGTCAGGGGGCTCTCCGGTCTGGAACTTTCTCCGGCGCATGCTATCCACCCACAGGTTGCGGCACACCCGAAAGAGCCAGCCCTTCCACTCCCCCTCCCGCTCCAGCGAGAGCAGGGCGCGGTAAAAGGTCTCTCCCACCAGGTCCTGGGCCTGGTCCGGGTTCTTACAGAGGGAATAGGCGTACAAGTACACCTCTCCCACATGCCGCCGGTAGAGCGCCTCCAGCCCGTCGTACATCCCGTCCTCCCCCCCTCACCCGACAAACGTCTCAGCGGGCAAAATGTTACACGTTTCATTCTATTTGCATGCATCCAGTCAAAGTGGTGCAATTTATTCCGCATACCCCGCATAGTTTCCGTCATTTTTGCAATTTACAAATTTTTTCTTGCAATTTCAATGCGGCAGCAGTATAATATGAGTTAACGTGGCAAAGCGGCTGCTGCACGGGGCGCGTCCCTGTGTGTATCATAGCAAAAATCAGGCCGGTCCGTCCACCGTATGGACCGCCAAGCAAAGGGGTTTGGCAACTATGGCATTTCAGTTCACCGATTCCTATCTTCAGGGCGTTTATGAAACTCTGTGCAGGAAAAACGCCCAAGAGCCCGAGTTCCTCCAGGCTGCCGGCGAGGTCCTGGAGTCCCTCCAGCCCGTGGTGGCCCAGCGGCCGGAGCTGGTGAAGTCCGGCGTCATCGACCGCATCGTGGAGCCCGAGCGCAGCCTGATGTTCCGCATCTCCTGGGTGGACGATCAGGGCAAGGTGCAGGTCAACCGCGGCTATCGCGTACAATTCTCCACCGCCATCGGCCCCTCCAAGGGCGGCCTGCGCTTCCATCCCAGCGTGAACCTGTCCATCATCAAATTTTTGGGCTTCGAGCAGATCTTTAAAAACAGCCTGACCGGCCTGCCCATGGGCGGCGGCAAGGGCGGCGCCGACTTCGATCCCAAGGGCAAGAGCAACAATGAGGTCATGCGCTTCTGCCAGTCCTTCATGACCGAGCTGCAGCGGCACATCGGCCCCGACACCGACGTGCCCGCCGGCGACATCGGCGTGGGCGCCCGGGAGATCGGCTATCTGTTTGGCCAGTATAAGCGCATCCGCAACGAGTTCAACGGCGTGCTCACCGGCAAGGGCCTGAGCTACGGCGGTTCTCTGGCCCGCACCGAGGCCACCGGCTACGGTCTGTGCTACTTTGCCGACGAGATGCTCAAGGCCGCCGGGAAGTCCTTCCAGGGCCAGAGCGTCGTGATCTCCGGCTCCGGCAACGTGGCCATCTACGCCAACCAGAAGGCCACCGAGCTGGGCGGCAGGGTCATTGCCATGAGTGATTCCAACGGCTATATCGTGGACGAGAACGGCATCGATTATAAGATCATGCAGGAGATCAAGGAGGTCAAGCGGGCGCGCATTTCCACCTATCTGGAGTATGTGCCCACCGCCAAATACGTGGAGGGCTGCCGCGGCATCTGGAGCGTCCCCTGCGGCATCGCCCTGCCCTGCGCCACCCAGAACGAGCTGGATCTGGACGGGGCCAAGGCGCTGGTGGAGCACGGCTGCTTTGCCGTGGCCGAAGGCGCCAACATGCCCTCCACCCCCGAAGCCGTCGCCTATTTCCAGGCGCACAAGCTTCTCTTTGCCCCCGCCAAGGCCTCCAACGCCGGCGGCGTGGCCACTTCCGGTCTGGAGATGAGCCAGAACTCCATGCGCCTGTCCTGGACCTTTGAGGAAGTGGACGAAAAGCTCCACGGCATCATGCGCAACATTTACCACAACGCCGCCAATGCCGCCGCCGAGTACGGCATGGAGGGCAATCTGGTGGCCGGAGCCAACATCGCCGGCTTCCTCAAAGTGGCCGACGCCATGATTTGGCAGGGTGTAAGCTACTAAGAGGAACACATCCGTCTCCTGCCGGGCCGTCGGCCACTGGGGCCCCATCTGCGATGGGGCGGCGCGGTAAGCGCCGTTCAAGCGTTTTTGCCGCAGGCAAAAACCTTGGCGCAGGGCGGATTCACTCCGCCCGAGCAGGCCCAATCCGCAGGGTTCCCAAAACGCCCCGCGTTTTGGGACGGCCGACGCCATGATTTGGCAGGGCGTAAGCTACTAAGAGGAACGCATCCGTCTCCTGCCGGGCCGTCGGCCACTGGGGCCCCATCTGCGATGGGGCGGCGCGGTAAGCGCCGTTCAAGCGTCTTTGCCGCAGGCAAAAACCTTGGCGCAGGGCGTGCGCTGCTGTGCGGTTCCACCGGCCTTGTGCTCCCATAACGTTAACACAGCAGGCGCGCCCTGGGGCACGCCTGCTGTGTTTTACAGCCGCCCACGGGGGTAATGTCTGTCCGGCTCCATCCATTCCCTGACCCAGCTGCATACCCGTTCATCCGGCTCTCCGGCCCGGGCGCCAAACGCGCAGCAGGATATCTGCCCAAAATCAATCTGATCCGGCACCCCCCTGTTCGTACAGGGGCTCCTCCATCACGCAACCCAGCCGGTATGCAGGATACGCCTGTATCATGGATTTCTTGCGTTCTTCCAATCATTCTTGTATCATAACAGCACCCCGCGCCACTATAGGTCAATTTTACCCTAATCGGAATAGGTCAATTTACCCATAATAAGGCAGGGTGATATTATGTCACGGTTACGTGTGCTCAGAGAAAAGCGTGGTTTTACCCAAGTCAAGATGCAAATACTGACCGGGATCGACCAAAGCGACTATTCTAAAATCGAATGCGGTAAGCGGTACTGCTCTTTCGAACAGTGTCGCAAGATCGCGTTGGCGCTGGATACGAGCATGGACTATTTAGCCGGCCTGACCAACGTCGAAAAACCTTATCCGCGCGCAAAAGACATGGATTAGTGGTTTCCATCTGCCGGGAGCTGCGCCTTTAGCGGCCCCCTGATTGCCGTACCCCCGCGGAGGCGCGCGGGGACAAGCTCCGTCTCACTCTGCTCCAGGAAAGAGGTAACACCATGATCCGAATTCAAAACATCGTCCTGCCCATCGACGGCGGGCAGGAGCTGCTCCGAGCGCGGGCGGCCGGACTGCTGGGCCTTCCGCCGGGCCAGATCCAGGCCCTCTCTCTGGCCCGGCAGTCGATCGACGCCCGTAAGAAGAACGACGTCCACTATGTGTGCACGGTGCATGTGACCGCCCCGGAGGAGGCAGCTCTGGTACGAAAGGCGGGCAACCCCAACGTGACTCTGTTTCAGCCTCAGCCCTACGCGTTTCCCCCGGTCCGCCGCGCTTCCGCGCTGCCTCCTGTGGTGGTCGGCATGGGGCCGGCGGGGCTGTTCGCCGCGCTGTTCCTGGCCCGGAACGGACTGCCTCCCATCGTATTGGAGCGGGGCCGTCCGGTGGAAGCGCGCACACGGGACGTGGAACGCTTTTGGCAGACCGGGATACTGGACCCTTCCTCCAACGTACAATTCGGGGAAGGGGGCGCGGGCACTTTTTCCGACGGCAAGCTGACCACCGGTACCCACGATCCCCGCATTGCCACCGTCTTCCGGACGCTGGCGGCGGCGGGCGCTCCGGAGGATATCCTCTGGCAGCACAAGCCCCACATCGGCACCGATCTGCTCCGGGACGTGGTGAAGGCCATCCGCCTGGAGCTGCTGGAGCTGGGCTGCGACGTACGCTTTGGACACCGCCTGACCGGTCTGGAGATCCGAAACGGCCAATTGACTGCGCTGAAGGCGCAGGGCCCCCAGGGCGCCTACGACCTGCCCTGCGACGCGCTGATCCTCGCCCCCGGCCACTCCGCCCGGGATACCTTCGAACTGCTGCTGGAGGCGGGCGTTCCGCTTGCCCCCAAGCCCTTTGCCATCGGCGTGCGGATCGAGCACGCACAGGCCGCCCTCTCCCAGGCCCAGTTTGGCCCGGCCTGGCAGCGCCTGCCGGCCGCCGACTACAAACTGGCCTGCCACCTGCCCGACGGGCGCAGCGCCTTCACCTTCTGCGTCTGTCCCGGCGGACAGGTGGTGGCCGCCGCCTCGGAGGAGGGGCGGCTGGTGACCAACGGCATGAGCCGCCGGGCCCGGGACGGGGCAAACATCAACGGCGGCTTCCTGGTCGGGGTGGGCCCCGGCGACTTCGGCTCCAGCCATCCCCTGGCGGGGGTGGCGTTCCAGCGCCGCTGGGAGGAAGCCGCCTTTGCCCTGGGCGGCGGCGGCTTTCGGGCTCCCGCCCAGACGGTGGGGGATTTCCTCTCCGGGCGGGCGTCCGCGGCACTGGGCGGGGTGGCGCCCACCTACCGCCCCGGCGTCACGCCCGCCGACCTGCGGCGCTGTCTGCCCGGTTACGTGGCCGACACGCTCCGCTCCGCCCTGCCCCTGTTCGACCGGAAGCTCCGGGGCTTTGCCTCCCCGGAAGCCCTGCTGACCGGCGTGGAGACCCGTTCCTCCTCCCCGGTGCGCATCCTCCGCGGCGAGGATCTCCAATCCCCCATCCGCGGTCTGTATCCCTGCGGTGAAGGCGCAGGCTACGCAGGCGGGATCACCAGCGCCGCCGTGGACGGCGTCCGCGTGGCGGAGGCCGTGGCTTCCGCCGGGCCCGGCGCGTCCCTTGACTCCCCATCCCGGTCTGTTTGATCGGGATGGGGATTTTTCCTGGCTTTTGCATATCCTATATTTTTCAAGGTGCCGACGTGATATGGTTAAGCTCTAAATCCGTCGAAACGTGAGGAAGGGGAAGCAATGGCTAGGAAAAAAGTGGAAACCAACATTTCTTATGACGATGCAAGGCAGGTCTACTATGTCTGCATGGACCACGGCGCGGATGAAAACGGCAGGCGGGTCAAGTGCTACCGGACGTATCCCACCCTGGCCCAAGCCCGGCGGGGCCTGCGTGAATTTTCGGCGGAGCGGGACGGCCTGCGGCGGGTCTCGCCCCGTTCCATCACACTGGACCAGTGGCTGGAGTACTGGATGGAGCAGGTGATCCGGCCAAACCGCGCACAGACCACCGTCTACGGCTATGGAAAGATCATCCGCAACCATCTCTCGCCCGCCCTGGGGGACGTTCCGCTGCAAAAGCTCACGCCCCAGCACCTCCAGGGCTATTACGCAATGCTGATGGAGCAGAAGGGGCTCTCCGCCAACACCGTGCGCCGCCATCACGATCTGCTCTCCTGCGCGCTGCATCTGGCCGTGCGGCAGGACATGCTGCTGCGCAGCCCCACCGACCGGGTGGAGCCGCCACGGGTGATCCCGCAGGAGGCCCGCTTTTACACGCCGGAAGAGCTGCGGCAGCTGTTCGCTCTGGTGGAGGGACACTGGCTGGAACCCATCGTCAAGCTGGCGGGGGCGCTGGGCCTGCGGCGGGAGGAGATCTGCGGCCTGCGGTGGAGCAGCGTGGACTTCGCCCGCCGCCGGGTGCACATCAAGGAGGCCCGCACGGCTGCCGGAGCTTCCATCGTCCAAAAGGAGACCAAAAACCGCACCTCCAACCGGGTGCTCCATCTGGGGGACGAGCTGTGCCGCCTGCTCCGGCAGGAGCGCTCCGCCCAGGTCCAGCGTTCCCTTGCCAGGGGGGACGGCTGGTCGGAGGACAACTTTGTGGCGGTGGACAAGCTGGGGAAGCCTTACTCCCCCAACGCCGTATCCCTGGCCTTTACCCGTTTCATCCGCTCCCACGGGGTCGTGTCAAGATTTTTTCGCACTTTAGTTTGCAAGCTCTGGCATGAATGGAGTCAGCCGGCAATGGAGGCATCCTCAATGGCGGCCTCCAGGTGCTTCATATTCATGTACTTTTTGTTGCCCCAC
>NZ_JANGBE010000040.1:0-33221 GCF_024462255.1 Flavonifractor sp. DFI.6.63
TACCGCGGCCAGATCGTCATGGTTGGTAATGGTCGCCATTGCCGCACGGTCCATGGTGCCGTCTTCCTTTACCGCCACCACCCCCGAGGTATCCGGGACCTGCTTGACACAAACGATTGCTTTCATAAAACGATTCCTCCTCCGGCTTATTTCAGCAATTCTTTGGAAATGACGATCTTCTGCACCTCGCTGGTGCCCTCGTAAATAGTGAGGATGCGGGCGTCCCGGTAGATGCGTTCAATCGCGTAGTCCTTCATATAGCCGTACCCTCCATGGATCTGCACCGCCTTGGCAGCAATTTCATTGGCGGTCTCCGCAGCGAAGAACTTAGCCATGGAGGCGTTCATGGCGGCGGGGAGCTTCCGATCCCGGAGGTCGGCGGCCTTCAAAGTCAGCAGCTTTGCGGCCTCCAGTCTGGTCGCCATCTCAGCCAGATACCACTGAAGTCCCTGCTTCGCTGCAATCGGCCTGCCAAACTGGGAGCGCTGCTTACTGTACTCAATTGCCGCATCCAGTGCGGCCTGGGCCTCGCCGCAGGCCTGAGCTGCGATACCCACACGACCGCTGTCCAGTCCGCTCATGGCAATATGGAAGCCCTTTCCTACCTTGCCCAGCACCTGGTTCTTAGGAACACGGCATTCTTCTAAAATTAGCTCGGACACGGCAGCCCCACGAATGCCCATCTTGTCTTCCAATTTTCCTACAATGAAACCCGGCGTATCCCGATCCACCAGGAAAGCAGTCATACCTCCATGGGTCTTCTTGACTTTGTCAGTAAGGGCAATGACAATGGCATACTCGCCTTCGGTGGGGCCCAGATTGCTGATAAAGCATTTTGAGCCGTTAAGGATATAGGAATCCCCATCCTCTGTGGCAGTGGTTTGAAGACCGCCTGCGTCGGAACCGGCGCCGGGTTCGGTAAGGGCAAAGGCGCCCAGTTTGCCCTCACAGCAAGTCATGCCAAGATACTTCTTTTTCTGCTCCTCAGTACCATAATTAGTAATGATACCGTTGACCAACAGTTGAACTGCAAACATTTCCGCCGTGCTGGAACAGGCCCGGGCCACCTCAATAATACACAGCACCTTATCTACTTCGGTCAGACCCACGCCCCCATACTTCTTGGGCACGTTTAGCCCTAAAAGGCCGAGAGCGGTCATCTTTCGGGTGGTTTCGGCGGGAAATTTTCCGGTACAGTCCAATTCCTCGGCCAGAGGGGCAATCTCCTTTTCGGAAAATTCACGCACCATAGTAATCAACATTTCCTGCTGTTTTGTCACTTCAAACAATTGTAATCACTCCTCAACAAGTTTTGCCTTCCGGAGCGGGAGGCATATCGTCGTTTAAATTAGGATGTTGCGCTTTTTGGCCTGATAGGTTAGCTCTTCCCGAAATGCAGGGTGTGCAATGGAAATCAGGGCCAGTGTACGCTGAGAGAGCGTCTTTCCCCGAAGCTTTGCCACGCCATACTCCGTCACGACATAATCCACGTCGTTTTTGCTAGTGGTCACAATAGCCCCTGGTGTCAGGGTAGGTGCAATACGACTGACCGCTCCACCCCTAGCCGTAGAGGGAAAGGCAATAAAGCTCTTACCTCCCTGTGAGAGTACCGCCCCCCGGACATAATCCGCCTGTCCGCCGGAACCGGAGACATGTTGTGTGCCCATAGACTCAGCGCACACCTGACCAAAGAAGTCCACCTCCAGGGCAGAATTCACGGAAATGAAGTTGGGATGTCGGGCTATAACAGCAGGGTCATTCACCTCGTTGACGGGCAAAAGCAGAAACGCCGGATTGTCACCTACATAGTCGTAAATACGCCGGGAACCGAAGGTAAAGGCGGCCACCGATTTGCCCCGGTACAAAGGCTTTTTCTCATTGGTTACTGCACCGCACTCAATCAACTCTACCATGCTGTCGGTGAACAGCTCAGTATGGATCCCCAAATCACGCTTTTCTTTCAGCGCCAGTCCAACGGCCTCAGGAATTGCCCCAATACCAAGCTGGAGGGTAGCCCCATCAGGCACCTCAGAGGCAATGAAGCCACCGATAATTTGACTGATATCGTCAATCACTGCGGGCGGAGCGATCGGCAGTGGCCGTTCCGCCTCGCACAGCGCAGTTACCTGAGAAAGGTGTACTGCTGGCGCGGAGGGTACATGTGGTAGGTTAGCGTTGACTTCCAAGTAGATTCTCCTGGCCTTTTGCAGCAGAGCGGCGGCGTTTGACCCCGTGACGCCGATGGAGAAATAACCGTGGGCATCCATAGGTGCAGCGGTGAGCAGCAGAGCGTCGATTGGAATAAACCCCCTAAACAAGCTTGGCATGTCCCGGTAGTAGCAGGGCATAATATCTCCCCGCCCTTGGTTGACAGCCTCCCGTAGCCCACTTCCGGAAAACCAGGATACTGGGATAATTCCCCTGGCTGCCTCCGGTGTCAAGGCGTTTATCGGCCCCAAATCCAGCATGGTATGCAATACTATGTCCTTTAACTCACCGGTAGCTGCCAACACCCCCAGGGCATCCAATATAGCGGAAGGGACGGCAGTAGCAATATCCGTGCAACAGCTCCAGCCCGACTTAATCTGTGCCGCCACCCCCTCCGGGGTGGTCTTCTTTTTGCGGTACAGCTCCTTCAGGTCCATTGTCCATTCTCTCCTTATCCTTGGATATCGTCTGCATCTGCGCCGATCAGGCGGTCCAGCCAGATCACCTGTCCCACATGCAGGGCGGAAATGTCCGCGCAGTGTGCCGTGCAACCGCAGATCACATAGAGCGACTTATAATATACTCCTGCCCGGGCCGGGAGCAAAGAGTGGCCTAACGCCGCCTCCAGACGGCGTACCAGGATAATGCGGTCGTATCGCGGGTTACAGCCACCGCAATATTTTACGGCCTCCTCCATTACGCTCCCTCCTCACACAGTAACCATTACTCCGGCGGTATGCCGCACCAATCCGGCTCATTTTACTTCTGGGCGAATAGCATGCAGAATTCTTTGGCATTCAAGTCATTGAAAAACAGCCTGTATATACGCCCGTACAGCGCATGTTCGCCACATCCGCCGTTACATCCACCCTGTCTGTGCACACGGTGGCCCGTTCATGGCAGTCTGCAGCTATTCCCGCAGTATCATATCCCTTGCCTCATAGCATTTCTGGCCGGCAGCCCATTTCTGTCCCGGGCAGGAAAAGGGCCACACTGAATCGTATCGTAGGGTATTTACAGCAAGGGGCTGACAGCAATACGATTGCAAGATGTGTGGCCTTTTCCCTGCCCGGCACACTCCCATTCCGGGGGTATGCCGGGCGGATGGAGGCAGGTCCAGGCAGTCTGGTTTGGTCGGGAGGCGCACCCCCTATAGAATCGTCCAGCGCGCATCCTTTCGTTTAGGCGCTGTCTGCACCCCTTCCGGATTACCTAGCGTGACCATAGCCACTAATTTTCCATGGCCGGGGGCAAAGACTTGACAGAGCTGTTCACTCACTCCCGCCTCTAAAGGTGCGGTCAGCCAGCAACTTCCTACTCCCAAGGACCAAGCAGCCAGCAGCATGTTTTCGATAGCCGCCGCCACACTTTGCACAATGCTGGTTTCTTGCTTGGGGTACTCCGGTTTATGCTGGAAGGCCAATACACATACCGGCGCGCCGCCCAGACATCGAATAAACCCAAGTGCCTCCTCCGCCACCTGAGGGGCCCGACGAAACCGCTCCCGTAGGGAGAATTCCACTCCCGCAGCCGTCTGTTCCATAACCTGAAGCAGACGTTTCATTTGTTCTCGGCTGCGAACGACTACTAAATACCAGGGCTGAAGGTTGACTGCTGACGGAGCAAAAAGCCCAGCCTCCAGGATGCGGGTAAGCACGTCATCAGACAGCGGCTCAGATCTATACCGGCGAATGCTCCGCCGGGTCAGTATCGCCTCAATACAGTGCAAGTTTCCCGCCGCCTTTCTATATCACCGGTCTTGGAACACGGGCAAGCGCTTTTCCATAAAGGCACCCATGCCCTCCTTTTTGTCCTCTGTTGCCGAGATGACCCCGAACAGGGCCGCCTCATATTGAGCGGCGCTGTTCCGGTCGGTCTCAGTGCCGTAGTCCACTGCTCGCTTAATAAAATCCAGTACGGTAGCACTCTTGTTGAGCAACTCCGCACAGAATCCATCTACTGCCCCCATCAGGTTTTCCTGGGAAACCACCTCATTTACAAGATTTATCCGCCAAGCCTCTCGGGCGTCAATCATCTTGCCCGTCATCAACATCTCCTTGGCCTTGGTCTTACCCACGATACGGGGCAGGCGAATATTTCCGCCAAAGCCGCAACATACCCCCAGCTTAGATTCTGGCGCTCCAAACTTCGCATTTTCTGAGCAGATACGGAAGTCACAGGCCAGTGCAAATTCAAATCCGCCCCCCAGGCAATAACCATTGACCGCTGCAATGACCGGTTTGGGGCTTGCCTCGATGGTGGCACACAACTTATGACCAGTGAGGCTCCAGCGGTAGGAGGTCAGGCCATCCATCTTCAGTTCCTCTCCAATATCACCGCCAGAAATGAAGGCCTTTTCCCCCGAACCGGTGAGGATAATCACCCGCACATCTTTTTGCGCAATCAGGTCATCTAGGGCGGTTTGGAGTTTAAAAAAGGTATCCCAATCAATGGCATTAAGCACTTTGGGGCGATTTATGGTAATAACTCCCTTTCCATTCCACACGTTCACCAAAACAGAGCCTTCCTCCATACTTCCTACCCCCTGATGCCCGCAATACGCTTGGCAAGCGCTTTTTTTCGTTCAAAATTTCCCTGGCGGGTGATCATCACTTTTTGGGCTTGAGGGGACCCAGCCCCATGCATAGACTCGGTTCGGTAGCCTACCGCGGCAGTACCCAGGGCTAAATTCTCGCACAGGCGCAGGCAACGAAGCCGTTCTTCAGCCTTCACCCCGCAGCCAACCAAGTACTTCTCCACATAGTGGCCAATCTCACCACTCTTCAGGTCAGCCTCCGAGGGAGCGGTGACCATAATTCCGCCGGCAATATCCTCCATGAGGCGGATGATCTCATAGGGATACCGAGTGACGTTGAGTTTACAAACGTTGGCCAGCAGTAAATCCACCATGTAGTTGCCCGCCTTGGTCTGCCATCCCTCCGCAGAGGAGGCAATGCCCGCACAATAGAGCTGCTCGTTGAGTTGGGTCATCTCCACCAGTTTATCCTTCACGTGGCTGGCCTTTTCAGTTCCATTATACTGGGCGATGAGGCTTGCCGCCCCGATAACCACATCCCCCACACCAGACTTGCATCCGCCATAGCTGTTGCGATGGTAACCCGCAAAGCGCTCCACCAACATCCCGGCAAACTCCGTCTCCCCATTGAGGAAAATATTTTCGTTGGGCACAAAGACATGATCAAACACAGTAAGGGCCTCAATGCCACCATAGTTCGCGTTGCCTAGGTCGA
Organism: Flavonifractor sp. DFI.6.63; assembly: GCF_024462255.1. Taxonomy (NCBI): domain Bacteria; kingdom Bacillati; phylum Bacillota; class Clostridia; order Eubacteriales; family Oscillospiraceae; genus Flavonifractor; species Flavonifractor sp. DFI.6.63. The sequence continues at coordinate 5,460 of NZ_JANGBE010000040.1, forward strand.
TGTCTGCGCCCGGTTCCAGCTTGCGGGTATCGCAGGACTGGCGGCCTACGATCATTGTGATGCCTGGGGTATCCAGCGGAAGCGTAAAGGCGATAGTGTAATCCTCCTGCCCCGGTGTCATGGCCTGCGTCGGAAGCACCACTACATCATGGGCATTGGTAATGCCAGTGAGATGGGCCTTCGCCCCGTTGACCACCACCCCATCTGGGCGGCGCTCCACCACATGAACGTATAGATCCTTATCCTGCTCATCCGAACCGATTTTTGAGCCGCGGCTTCCCTTGACGTCAGTAAGCGCTCCGGCCACGATCAGGTCCTCCTCCTGACAGTAGGTGATATACTGCTTAAAACGTTCAAAATACTCCGTGCCGTACTTCTCGTCGATTTCATAGGTAGTGGAGTAAAAGGCGTTGGCCATATCCATAATGACGCAGCGCTGAAAGCAAGATCCCGTACGTTGGCCCATGAGCCGCTGGAGCTTGACCTTCTTGTTCAGGTCCTCCCGGTTTTGGTGAATGTGATTAAAGCGGTTGATCCTGCGGCCGGTCAGGTGACTGGTGGCGGTGAGCAGATCCTCATACTCAGGCATAAGCGCCATATTATAGGTCTCCTCTAAGCACTTCCGCGAAGGTATGAGCATGGGATGACTGATGGGGTCCTCAATTTTTTCCCCCTGGAACCAGATATTGCGTTTCATCTTTGCCAAAGATTCCACATACTGCTGGCTGGTCATTAACGGCATATTTATCCCTCCCCTTAAGTCAGCGGGGGCAGGCCCAGGATTTCCCGTGCCTCTGCCGGGGTGGCCACGTCCCGGTCCAAGGTCTCCACAATGAGTTTCATCTTCTCCACCTGTTCAGCATTTGTTCTAGCCAGTACGCCCCTCTTTAAATAAACATTGTCCTCAATACCCACACGCACATTGCCGCCCAGCAGCAACGCGGTGGTGCACATGTTGAACTGCTCCTTTCCTCCGGCACCGGTAGACCAAACAAAATTCTCCTCCCCAATGATGTTACAAGCAGCCCGGTACATAAAGTACAGGTTATCCACGCTGGCACCAATTCCACCCATGGTTCCCATGATAAACTGCAGATACACTGGGGTCTTCAGCAGACCGGTTCGGATAAAGTAGCCCACCGTCTCAATCATGCCGATGTCGAAACACTCAAACTCCGGCTTGACCCCGTTTTCCTGCATGATGCGGATGTACTCCTCAATGTTGGAAAAGGTATTGCGGGTGTGCAAGTCGTAAGTACTCTCCACGAAAGGCTTCTCCCACTTAAAGCGCGGAGTGTCCAAATGCTTGGCAATTGGGGCTAGGCAGAAATTCATGGTACCCGCGTTCAGAGAAGCCAACTCCGGCTTAAGCACCGGTACTGCCGCCACCCGTTCGGATACCGGAGAACCCAGTACTCCGCCGGTGGTAATACATAATACGGCATCGCAGCGGGAACGCACGTTGCGGTACACTTGACTCATGAGTTCCACGCTGTTGGAGGGTTCGCCCGTCTCAGGTATGCGTACGTGCAGATGAATCGCCGCTGCGCCTGCCTGGGCCGCCCCTACTGCGGATTCCACGATTTCCTCAGGAGTAATGGGCAGGTAGGGGGACATAGACGGAATATTTAGTGCGCCCGTAATGGCACAGCTTATAACGGTCTTTTTTGTTTTCGCCATAATGTTGTTCTTCCTTTCTTCGCTGGAATCAATCAGTATGTGCAACCGTGCAGGCCAAGGATTGCTCGCGCCTCGTCCGGGGTAGCCAGTTCCCGATCCAAGGTCTCCACAATTTTGCGCATTTTTACTACCTGCTCGGCATTCGTTTTAGCCAGCACGCCCGGCTTTAAATAGAGGTTGTCTTCCAAGCCTATCCTAACATTCCCCCCCAGCAATATGGCAGCGGTGCCCATGTTAAACTGTTCTTTCCCGGCAGTCCCCACAGACCAGAGGAAGTTGTCCTTTCCGATAATCTCGCAGGCGGCCTGGTACAGCCGAGTCAGGTTAAGGACGGTAGCCCCAATGCCGCCCATGACTCCTACCACAAACTGTACATAGATGGGGCACTGAAGTACCCCGGCGGAGATAAAATACTGAATATTGTGCAACATCCCGATATCAAACACCTCAAACTCTGGCTTAGTGTGGTTTTCCTGCATAGTCTTGATGTAAACTTCCATAGAGTGGAAGGTGTTATTGGCAAAACTGTCATAAGTACCTGCCAGGAAGGGAACCTCCCAGTCAAATTTGGGCGCGCTCAGCTTTTTGACCACAGGGGATACACAAAAGTTCATGGTCCCTGCATTGCAGGAGGCAAGCTCCGGGCGCAGCCGTGGCACTGGAGCCAAACGGGATTCCAGTGGAGAAGCCAATTTTCCGCCAGTGGTTACGCCAATCACCACGTCACTGCGGGTACGAATGCCGTGGTAGACCTCTTGCATCAGTTCCAAATCATTGGTGGGCTCCCCAGTCTCTGGGTCACGAACATGGATATGTACCACAGCGGCTCCAGCCCGGGCGGCCTCTACGGTAGAGTCGATAATCTCCTGGGGGGTGATAGGCAGATAGGGGGACATGGAGGGGGTATTGATCGCGCCAGTAATGGCGGCAGTTAAAATGACCTTGTTCGTCATATCTTCATCTCCTGAACAGTTTCCGAGCAAACTTGACAAAATCTTAAAATGGGGCTACGAGATATAGCCCGCATCGAAGAGAATCTCCACTACCCATGCGGCCGCATTTCCACAGATGCTGGGGCAAATGGTATCATGGGAGCCCAATGCAATGAACTTGTCCTTCTCTTCCTGAATCCAAAGATCGAAAGTACGCCCCACATGGAACCTCTGCAGACCATCGCAGGAAATCGTCCCATAGGTTTCGATAAACTTGTCGTACAGCTTGCGACAGAGCTGGTTACATGTCCATCGGCGGCCACTCTCGTCTAAACGGTCGCTGCTTTCTCGCCCGGCGTAGCTGCTGATGCACAGAATACCTCCGGTATACGCTCCACAGGCGCTGCAGGCATAGCAGGCGCCTCCCGCCAAGCTGGTGGATGCCTTGTAAACGGCAGGGTCAATTCCACCAGCGGTGTCCATCACCGCACCGATGGTCGCCTGCCCACAGAATCCGTAGATGCGCTCGTTCTCGTTTCCCAACTCTCGTGCCCGCTGTACGAGCACTTCGCATCTTGTCATAATCGGCCTCCCTGTTTCTAACTATCAATAGTTGGTGCTGGCCTGCAGTTGCATTAGCAGCTTGCGAGTGTTCTCTGCCCGAATCCATTCTTCCTGGCCTGCAGGATATTGGAAATAGCCCTCCCCGCTACGGATACCGTCCTTTCCCTGCTTGTCCATCTCCTCAATAATGCCGCCCGTAGTATCGGTGGCGTTACACAAGTGGGGCCAGATATTGTCTGCCACATGGCGGGTCAGGGACAGGCCGTTCATATCATAGCTCCCCAACATTCCGATCGCAGCATAGCGGAATGCCGGGCCGTATTTCAGGCATTCATCTAAGTCGGAAGCAGTAGTGACACCCTGGTCCAAAAGATAAGCCGCCTCTCGGTAGAGCGTCAGCTGCAGCCGGTTGCCTACCATTCCGGGCACATCCTTCAGTATTCGAATCGGATGCTTATGTACGCTGCGGTAGAGCTCAGCCGTAGCATCGTAGGTCTCCTGGGTGGTATCTCCAAAAAGGGAGAGTTCAATGCAGGGGATGATGTTGGCGGGATTAAAATAGTGGCATACAATGCAGCGCTGCCTGCGCTCCAAGGGCAATCTTCCGATAATGGAGTCTAAGGAAAGAGATGAGGTATTCGTGCAGAAGATTGTCTCAGGGCTGCAAATGGTATCCAGCGTTCCAAACAGTTCCGCCTTGACGATGGCAATTTCGGCGATTGCCTCCACTACGAAATGGGCGTCCCGTCCGGCCTCCTCTAGGGATCCGCAGACCCGGAGATTACCCAAAGTACTCTTCCGACGCTCGGCAGAGATGAAGCCGTTGTCCACCATAAATTGCAGGTCCTTTGCAATCCGGTCGGGCGCAGCGTCACGGACCGTCTTTGCTTGATCAAACAGCGCAACCCTGTGGCCGTACATGGCAAACTCGGCAGCAATGGCATGTCCCATGACACCTGCCCCAATAACAGAAATATTCTTAACCATTTTATCACCTGACTCTTTAGTTATAAAAACGCGGCTTGTCTTGGTTTGGAAGTTATTTTTTACCCCCCATAGCCGCACAATCTTGGAATAAACAGTACCACATCTGGACAATAGGTAATGAGCATCAGCGCTGCGACCATTGCTATGAAGAATGGTGCCAGCGGACGTATCAATTCTCTAAGGGAACAGTCTCCCATCCCAACCGCAACGAAGATGTTGAGGCCCACGGGCGGCGTGATATAGCCGATGGTGGTATTGGTAATGAACATTACACCAAAGTGGATGGGATCAACGCCATAGGCCGCCACAATGGGATAGAGAATGGGGGCCAGAATGGTAATGACGGGAGAGGCATCCATGACGCATCCGGCGATGAGCAACACAACATTAATCAACAGCAACACTACAAATTTGCTATCTGTAGCATTCTGTACCGTCTCAGAAATCAGCCTGGGGATGTTTTCCACAGTCATCATACGTGCAAGGCAGGTGGCTGTTCCTACAATTACCAGAATCTGAGCATTGGTGGATACAGAGTTGATGAGTCCATCCACAATTTTTTTAAAGGTCAATTCCTTATAGAGAAAGATACCGGCAAAAAGTCCATAGATACAGGCCACGCCTGCGGCCTCGGTAGGGGTAAAGATGCCGCCATAAATGCCGCCTAAGATAATGATGGGCACCATCAGCGCGCCCAGTGCATTTTTGAAGGTGATCAGCACCCGTCGAAAAGAGAACTTCATTCCGTTGCCCTTATACCCGCGTTTGTGGCAGATAATCAGTGCTACGATAATCAACGCGCCTCCCACGGCAAACCCAGAACCGAAGCCCCCCAAAAACAGATTGCCGATGGATGCGTTCGTGGCAATACCGTACAGCACGAGGGGGATACTGGGTGGAATCAATACACCCAGGCAGCCTGAAGCAGTGATCAAGGCATAGGAAAAGCCTTTGGAGTAGCCCATCTTCCGCATATAGGGCACCATAATGGAGCCAATAGCCACCACCGTAGCAGCGGCAGAGCCAGAGAGCGCGCCGAAAAACATGCAGGTAATGACTGTAATTACGGCCAGGCCACCGGTGATATGGCCGCAGATGGAGTCGGCGAAGTCGATCAGCCGCTTGGACAGGCCCCCACCCTCCATCAGCGTCCCGGCCAGCACGAAGAGCGGTATGGCCATGAGTGGGAAAGTATCACAAGCCGTATATAGGGTATTGGCGATATAGGTCGGCTGAAACATGCCGGTCATGCCGAGGTAGATGGCCACTGGAATACCAATTGACCAGGCAATAGGGATTCCCAGGGCCAGGCAAACGGCAAAGGCAACGAACATAACAACGACAGGACTCATGCGGCACCGCCCTCCTCTTGTGTAGATTCGTTAATGGCAGGCCCTTTGACATGTTCCACCATTTTTTGAACCGTACGAATCGCCATCATCACCATACCTACCACAGGCGCAGCATAGCAGTAAACCATATTGATGCGCAGAGCGGCAGATTTTTGGGGGAAAATAAGCAACTCGTTGAGAACCTGCACGCCAAAATATGCTACGTAGGCAAAGAATACAAAACAGACGACGTCGATGAACAGCGCATGGATTTTGTGTGCTTTCCCCTTCAGCAGCAGGGGGAGGATATCTACTGAGAGATGCTTAGAGTTGCGGACACAGCGGCTGGCGCCGAAATAGACGGTCCACGTATTGATATATCGGGCCACCTCTTCACTCCACGGGAGGGACATCCCCAATGCGCGGCAAATGACCTGGACAAAGACAATAATGACCACGATTCCGAACAATACAGCCGTCACCTGGTCCTCTAAAAAGCCGAGCACTCTGTTGATAATTTGATTCATGACGGACTCTTTCTCATAGCAAACGCCATTATATAGTATGATATGAAAGTCATGACATCCTTCCGTGTGGCCCGCGCCCCAACCGTCCACGAAGGCGGTGGAGCGCAGGCCGGCAGAAATCAGCCGGTGGCCTCGTTGGCGGCGTCAATTGCTTCCAGGTACTTGTCCAGATTAGGCTCGTCATACTCAGAACGGAACCAATCATACACGGGCTGGACAGCCTCCTTGAATGCGGCACGCTCTTCATCGGTCAGGCGGGTGACCGTCATTCCATTCTCCTCCAACACTCCCAGGTAGTCGGCGGAGCAATACTCCAGTTCGGCCTGACAGGCCTCCCTGCCGCACTCCACTACAACCTGCTGCAGGTCCTCAGGCAAGCTTTTGAAGAAGTCGTAGTTGATGGCTACGGATATCATGTCGTACATTAGGTTCGTGTCACTAACATACTTCTGGACTTCCCAGATGTTGGTGGTTGCCATAACCACGGCGGGGTTGACCTGGCCATCCACGGTCCCCTGCTGCAATGCGGTAAACAGTTCAGAGTAGGCCAGTGGAGTAGGGTCGGCGCCCAAGGTCTCATAGATTTTCAGCAAGATGGGATTCTCCTGAGTACGAATTTTCAGGCCGTTCATGTTATCAGGAGAATGGATCTCACGTTTGTTGTTAGAGAGCGCCTGGAAACCATTTTCACACATCATCAGCAAATAGAGGTTCGTCTCCTCCGCGATATCCAGCACCAGTTGCTGTCCCACCTCGCCGTTCATAAACGCCTGCACAGCCTCACGATTGTCAAACAGCATAGGCAGGGACATGAAGTCAAGTTTGGAGGTAAAGTTCGACATGATGACCGAGCCGCCCTCCGCCGCCTGGACCTGTCCGCGCTGGCACGCCTCGTAATACTCGCGGATAGATCCAAGCTGCAGGTTAGGATAGTAATCCACCTGGATGCGCCCGTCTGATTTTTTCTCGACCAGTTCCTCAAACAGATTGAGCATGTAATCCGTGTGGTTGTCAATACCGGAACCAGCCACTTTCATGGTGTACACTGTTTCGTCGTTTGCAGGAGTGGTGGGAGCGGAAGTATCACTCGCCGGGGGAGTTGAGGCGGCTGCGCCGCCGGAAGGCGCCTTGCTGGGGGTGCCTCCTCCACAGGCGGCCAGAAGAGCGGTAATCAGAAGTGCGGCCAAGACCAGAGAGAGCGTTTTTTTGAGCGTCAACATTGTTCCGTCCTCCTTTAATTGTACATACACGTAACATTAGACCATTTATTGTCTCACTGCCATTCTGGTCGGAAACGCCGGATATCCTCCTTTCCTAATATTTTCTCCCCAGTCAGCAGAAAGCACCCTTTACAATTGGGCGGATTGAGGATAAACTTGCATGTATAATGAGTACTTAGAATTTGTATCTTTAGTCCATTGCAATTGCCGTGCCAAGTAAAAACCCTTGTATTTAAAGGATTTTTTTGCAAATGTCAGTTCTTTATGCGCAAATATGCGCATATCAAGAAACGCCGTCTTTTCGTATTTTCCCTTCAATTGCTACATTTTGCGGCGAAATATGTATATGCATTTTTGCATATGCATTTTTGCGTATACTTACATCAGGTCCACCTGAGTGGGATTGGTACCGGAGGTAAACATGGACAATTTGTTGCTGGAACGTTCAAAAGACAATATTTATCTTGATATCGTGAATTCTATCTATGACGGAGTGTGCATTTATGATGGACAGGGGCGCCCCGTTTACGCCAACGACGCACATATGAAGTATCTCGGCTTCCAAGAAGACGAGTTTTGGCGCATCGACCTGGATACCATGATTAGACTGGATCCTCCTTTGGTCTCCCGCGCGGTTACTTTGGAAGTGCTGAAAACCAAGCAGCCACGCACCCGTATGGTGGATTACTACCGCACAGGGAAATCCTGCCTGGTCTCGGCTATGCCCTTCTATCTGGAGACCGGCGAAGTCTTGGTAACCTCCATCATCCGGGATGTCACTGAGCTTTTGGCACTGCAGCGCAGAGTGGAGGAGTCGGAGGCGCTGCAGGAAAATTACCGCAGCCGGGTTAAAGAACTGGAAAGCAACTATGTCAATCCCACCATTGCCCGGACCAAGAGCAAGGCCATGTCGGATATCTTCGAAAAAGCATCGCGCATCTTCAACATCACCGCACCGGTGCTGTTGGGCGGCGAGACCGGGGTGGGGAAGGACTTTTTTGCGAAATACCTTCATGAAAACAGCACCATGGAGGGTCCGTTTATTAAGGTCAACTGCGGTGCCATCCCGGACAATCTATTGGAATCCGAACTATTTGGTTACGAGGCCGGGGCATTCACCGGTGCCAACAAGAAAGGCAAAGCAGGCTTGATTGAGCTGGCGGATAATGGTACGCTGTATTTGGATGAAATTGCAGACCTCCCCCTAGCCCTGCAGGTGAAACTGCTTGGAGTCATTCAGGATCGGCAGGTCTCCCGGCTGGGGGGCACCAAGTCAAAGCCCATCAACTTCCGAATTATTGCCGCCACAAACGCAGATCTGAAGGCACGCATCGCCGCAGGGCTCTTTCGCGCCGATCTCTACTACCGCTTAAATGTAATCAGCTTCAATCTCCCGCCTCTGCGGCAGCGGCGGGAGGATATTTTCCCCTTGGCCGACTTCTTTCTCCGTGAGCTAAACACGGAGTACCACAAACACATGTTTTTCGAGCCCCGAGCCATTCGGCTTTTAAACGCCTATGACTGGCCTGGAAATATCCGAGAACTGAAAAACACCTTGGAACGTATCGTGGTCATGATCAATGAGTCCTGTATTACCCGGGAGACACTAGAACAGAATTTGCTCTCTTGGGAGACGCACTCCGACCTATCGGACAAGCCAGGTGCGACCCTGTTGAACACACCCGGCGAACTGAAAGAAAAGGTGGCCCGGTTTGAGCAGGCAATTATTGCCGAGGCGATCCGTGACTACGGCACTCTAAACAAGGCTGCTGAAGCTTTGGGAATCGATGTATCTACTCTGGTACGAAAGAAGAAAAAATTTGTCTCTGGTACCCCAGTACAACACGAATAACTTTCTTTTTATAAAATTCGTTTCTTTTTATGCTCCCCGCACGTTCTGAAAAAAGCGGCCGTCTCATGACGGCGAACCAAAACATGCATGGTGCACCGCCTTTTCAGAGCCACGATTCTTTCCGATCTTAAGCGAACCCTCCGGTGCGGCGCTGAATAACGCGCCACATCGGAGGGTTTCATAAAACTTCAGGTTTCTTTACCCCCTGCCCCGTTGTGTCTCCACAATTTCATTTTTGCTGCAGTTTGGAATTACAGCCATCGCGCAACGATACCCGCAGCGGACAAGGGACAATACGCCTGCCAGCGGCCAAAATCAGCGCTGACGGCGTTATTGCCTTCGGCGGGCGCCGCCCGGCAAGGGGGATAACGCAGCCGGCGGGCCTATTGGTCCCGAAAAACCGTATTGTCCCTTATCCTCCGGGGGCGGCGTATGATAAGAGACCGGTTGACAGGACCTCTCACAGCTTCCCATCAACCACCCTCGTTCCCACCCTCCTTCAGGAAAACGCTGCTGCAGCTCGTCTTGCGGCGGGAGACGCGCTGTGGTATGCTTTGATTGACATCCTGTTTTGGGAGGAATGTGCCATGGACCGGATCGTTCCAGGCCCGTATCCCTATGATCCTGCGCTGTCTGCGCCGCCACCTCCGCCGCGGGACTACCGGCGCCCCGGGGAAGCATTGCGCCGGAAGCTGGTTCGCCGCCGGGAGCATGCCCAGGTGCGCTCCTGGCGGCCGCCGGAGGGGGTGGCGGTCCACCGCTTCGTCTACCCCGGCGCGGACAGGGCGGCCATTTCGTGCTGGAGCGTAGCGGCGGGCGAGGCCACCGAGCGCCGCCCCGGTGTGCTCTACTTCCACGGAGGCGCCTTTCTGTTCGCCCTGGAGCCTATGATGCTGGAAAACGCCGCCTGGTTTGCCGCCGCGCTGGGCGTACGGGTCTTCCTGCCGGAATACCGGCTGGCCCCGGAGCACCCTTTCCCCACGCCCCTGCTGGATTGTTTCCGGCTGCTGCAATTTCTGTCCGCCGGGAACGCCCCCTGCGCCGTGGACCCGGACCGTCTCCTTCTCTACGGCGAGAGCGCCGGAGGCTGTCTGGCCGCCGGAACTGCGCTGCTCGCCCGGGATGGGGGCGGCCCGCCCCCCCGGGGGCAGGTCTTGATCTATCCCGTCCTGGACCGGACCATGGCCTGTCCCTCTCACCGGCTCTTCCCGGCGGCCCCTTGGCCGCCCTCCGCCAACCGCCAGGCGTGGGAGCTCTATCTGCGCCGCGGCGCGGGAGACATGGCCGCTTACGCTTCCCCGCTGTCCGCCCAGGACTTGTCCCGGCTTCCGCCCGCCTATGTGGAGTCCCAGGAATTTGATATCCTCCGGGACGAGGCCGAAGCCTATGCCCGCAGGCTCCGAAGCGCCGGAGTGGCTGCGCAGCTCTGGCGGGTCCCCGGCTCCTACCACGGCTTTGACGCCGACCGGGACAGTCCCCTGGTCGGTCAGGCGCTGGAACGCCGGGTCAGGGCCATGGCGGCCATGCTGGATCTCTGAACGGGCCTTCTTTTACGAAAACGGTTTACTTTTGTCCGAAAATGTGATAAGGTAAAAAGACCAAGGGAGGGAGGAGATGGAGAAGCCTATGACCATCAAGGATATTGCCCGGATTGCCGGAGTTTCCCCTGCCACCGTCTCCCGCGTGATCAACAACAACCCTGCCGGAGTGAGCCGGGAGACCCGCGCACACATCCAGCAGATCGTACAGACCTACGGCTACCAGCCCAACAACGTAGCCCGCAGCATGATCACAAAGCGCTCCAATACCATCGGCGTGGTGGTGCCCGACATCGTAAACCAGTTCTATACCCTGCTGCTCAAGGGTGTGGAGGACATGGCCGCCTCCCGCGGCTACAGCGTGGTGCTCTGCAACTCCAACAACAACGAGGACAAGGAGCTGCGCAACCTCAGCTATCTGCGGGACAACTACGTAGCGGGCATCATCTACAACAACTACCGCATGAGCGAGCGCACCGCCAACCTGATCCGGAGCAGCCGGGTGCCTCTGATCTTTGTGGACAACTGGGGCGATCCCATCGACGGCATCTGCGTGCGCATCAACCATCAGCACGGCATGGCGGCAATGGCCAACTATCTGCTGGACATGGGGCACCGCGCCTTTGCCTATCTGGCCGGACCGGAGGGGGTCTTCTCCGCCGATATGCGCCGCCGGGGCTTTCTGGACGCGCTGGAGGAGCGGGGCATCCCTTTCGCCCCTAGGGGCGTTTTGCAGCACTGCGCCTATTCGGAGGAGGCAGGATATGAGGCGGCCAAGCAGCTGCTGGATGAAAAGCGCTCCATCACCTGCTTTGTCTGTGCCAACGACCTGATCGCCTACGGGGTGATCCGCCTGCTCAACGAACGCGGCCTGCGGGTGCCCGACGACTGCTCGGTCACCGGCTTCGACGACATTCCCTTTTCCCGCCTGCTCAACCCCGGGCTGACCACGATTTACAACCCGGTGCAGCAGCTGGGGCGCTCCGCCGCCCAGCTGCTCATCGACCACATCGAAGGCGCCCCCCCGCCGCCGCAGCGGGAGCTTCTGTTTGACACCCATTTGGTGCGGCGGGCTTCCGTCAAATTTCTGCCGTCTTGAAGGAAAACGTTTTCTCTTTTTTCGTTGACTTCTGCAGTGCAGTGTGCTATTCTGATCCTGCGAGCAGAACATAAATCGCTCTCTTTGGAACTGGAACTAAAACGTTTTATCTCTGAACCAATTATTTTATGGAGGTGTCAAAATGAAAAAGCTTGTCTCTTTGCTCCTGGCCGGTCTAACGCTCTTCTCCCTTGCCGCCTGCTCCGGCGGCGGAAGCGGCGGAGGCGGGACGGCCGCCCCCCAGAACTCCGGTACGGGGGAGGGCGGCGCGGTCCGCACCCTGACCGTGGCCAACTGGCAGGGCTACGGCTCCGATGCGGAGTACGCCGTCCAGGCCTTTGAGGAGGCCAACAACTGCAAGGTGGTCCATCAGTATTTCGATTCCGAAGAGGCCCTGCTGAACATGCTCCGCCAGGGCGGCCTGGGGCAGATCGACGTGGTGCTGCCCAACATGGCCTATGTGGCCATCGGCAAGCGCGAGAACCTGTTCCAGCCCATCGACGTGAGCCGGCTGGAGAATTATGGCGACCTGCGGGAGGACATCCGCGATGTGGAGGATGTGAAGGACGCCGACGGCAACATCCTCGGGGTGCCCTGGACCTGGGGCACTACCTCCCTGGGCTATAACCCGGACGCCATCTCGGACACGGTGGATTCCTGGGGCATCCTGTGGGACCCTGCTTATCAGAACAAGATCGCCTTCTTTGACGACCACACCACCGCGGTGATGATCGCCGCCACCTACGCCGGGGAAGATCCCTACGATCCCGACCTGGACGTGGTGAAGGATACCCTGCTCTCTCTGAAAGCCAACTGTAAGCTCTTCTGGAGCAGCTATGACTCCTTTGCCAAGCCCTATTCCGCCGGCGAAGTGGTCGCCGGCAGCGTCTGGTCCGGTGCCGCCACCCAGCTCAACGCCACCGGCCAGAAGATGACCTATGTCTATCCCAAGGAGGGTACCATCGCCTGGGTGGACTATTGGGCCATTCCCAAGGACGCGCCCAACGAGGATCTGGCCTACAAGTGGATCGACTGGATGACCTCTCAGCAGTTCCAGTCCACCTATGCCGCCGATCTGGAGATGCAGCCCCCCATCCCCTCCAACACCAAGGTGCTGGACAGTCTCTCCGGCGATGTGAAGGCCGCCCTGTACGTCGACAACGGCCTGCCGGAGAAGCTGGTGTTCCAGAAAGAGATCCCGGAGGAGACCAACCAGGCCTGGCTGGACCTGTGGAACGAGGTCAAGGCCTCCTGAGCACGCGATCATCAACGGGGGAGACGGATCCGCGCAGCCGTCTCCCCCGTCTTGTTTCATCACTCTGAGAAGGGCGGAACGCGCATGACGAAATCCAAACTTTCTACCTGGCTGCTCATGCTGCCCAGCACCGGGATGCTGGCTCTGCTGGTGGTGGCGCCGCTGGCTGTGCTGGTCTTTGCCAGCCTGATCCAGGGAAACAACCTGGCCCTGGATGCGGCGCTGAGTCTGGGCAATTACGCCACCATTTTGGAAAAGGGGCTCTTTTTTCCGCTGATGGGCAAATCCCTGGCCATGGCGGGCAGCGTCACCGCGGCCTGCATCCTGCTGGCCTACCCTACCGCCTACGGCCTGGCCAAATGCGTGGGCGAAAAGCACCGCAACCTGCTGGTGGTACTCATCATCATCCCCTTTTTCACCTCCCAGCTGCTGCTGATCTACTCCATGATGGTCCTGCTGCAGGCCAACGGCCCTGTCATGAGCCTGCTGGGCCTGTTCGGCCGGAACGCCTCCACCTCCATCCTGTACACCAATTTTGCGGTGTTCCTGATCCTGCTGTATGAATTTCTGCCCTATATGGTGCTGTGTCTTTATTCCTCCATGTGCAAGATCGAGGATAACCAGCTCTACGCCGCCCAGGTCATGGGCGCGGGCAAGGCGCGGCGGTTCCTGGACGTGATCTTCCCGCTCTCCTCCCCCGGTCTGCTCTCCGGCATCATCATCGTCTTCGTCCCGGCGGCGGGCAGCTTTGTAGAGGCCAATCTGGCCGGCGGCACCAACGGGATGCTGATCGGCTCCTATATCGACACCAACTTCTCCGTATCGCTGAACATCGGCCGGGGCTGCGCCCTGTGCGTGCTGTTCCTGCTGGTCCTGTGCGTCATCACGCTTATCATCAACGCCGTTATCCGCGGCGTGGCAGGGAGGCGGCTATGAAAAAACGGTATCCCTTCATCCGGGCGGTCATGATCGTGGTGTACGCATTTATCTTCCTGCCCATCTTCATCGTCGCGCTCATGAGCTTCAATGCCTCCCAGTACGGCACCTTTCCTTTCGTATTCTCCACCAAGTGGTACGTCCGCCTGTTCACAGGGGCCAGCCTGGGGGGCGCCACCTGGCTTTCCATCTGGTTTTCCCTGCTGGTGACCCTCACCATGGTGGTGGTGGGCGTCATGACCAGCCTGGGGCTCAAACGCTCCAACGCCAAATTTGCCAAGGTGTTCTCCGCCCTGCTGAACATGGGCGTCATCATCCCCTGGCTGGTGCTGGGCGTGGCGCTGCTGATGATCTTCAATTTCATCGGCCTGGGCCGGTCCTATCTGGGCATGTATCTGGGCAACAGCATCTGCGTGCTGCCCTATGTGGTACTGCTGGTCTACCCGGCCCTGTGCGAGCTCAACGACAACCTGGAGTTCGCCGCCCGCGCCATGGGGGCGAGCCCCCTGCGTGCCTTCTTCACCGTGGTGCTGCCCGGCATTTTCCCCGCCGTGGCCGCCGGGGGCCTGATGGCCTTTATGGTCTGCTTCAATAATTTCGTCATCCAGTACTATCTGGCCCCCTTCGGCGTGCGTACCCTGCCCCTGGAGATCTACAACATGGTCCGTGTGGGCTATAAGCCGGACATCAACGCCCTGGCCACCATTATGGTGCTGGTCTCCACGGCGCTGGTCTATCTGGTGAACAAGCTGGGTTACGGCAGCAAGAGGTCTCTGCTATGAGCGGGGCGGCGCTTCTGGTCATCGACATGCAGCGGGTCTACGCGCCCGGCGGCGCGTGGGCCACGCCGGGCTTCGACCGGGCCGAGGCCAATATCCTGCGCCTGTGCCGGCGCTATCCCAGGCGTCTGTTTACCCGGCACCTGCCCTTTTCCGATCCCCCCGGCACCTGGAAGCGCTACAACGCGGAGTTTGCCGGGATCAACCGGGATCCGGAGTGCGCCCGCCTGGTCCCCGCTCTGGAAGCGCTCGGCCACCTTTCCTTTGAAAAGCAGACCTATTCCGCCCTCTCCAGCGGCGCTCTGCGCGCCCACCTGCTGGCGGCGGATTACGCTGAGATCCTGATGACCGGCGTCCAGAGCGAATTCTGCGTCCTGGCCACCCTGATGGACGCGGTAGACCTGGGCCTGCCCGTTACTCTGGTATGGGACGCCTGCGCCGGCTCCAGCCCCGCGCTGGACGCCGCCCTGCACGATATCGCCGCCCTGATGCCCTGTCAGGTACGGCTTGCAACGACGGAGGAAGTACTCAATGGCTGATTTGAAGATCGTGGACGTGCGAAAAAGCTACGGAAAAAAGGAAGTGCTCAAGGGGGTATCGCTCACCGCCGGGACCGGGGAATTCCTGGCTCTGCTGGGCCCCTCCGGCTGCGGCAAGACCACCCTGCTGAATACCATCAGCGGCATCGTCCGGCAGGACGCGGGTCAGGTGCTGGTGGACGGCCGGGACATCAGCCGCTCTCCCATCGAGAAGCGCAACATCGGCGTGGTGTTCCAAAATTACGCCCTGTTCGCCCATATGAACGTATTTGAAAACGTGGCCTACCCCCTGCGCCTGAAAAAGGTCCCCAAGGCGGAGCTGCAGCAGCGGGTCGGCCAGGCCCTGGAGACCGTGCGGCTGGACGGCTACGCGCCCCGGCGCATCGCTCAGCTCTCCGGCGGCGAGCAGCAGCGGGTGGCTCTGGCCCGGGCCATCGTCTACCGGCCGGACATCCTGCTGCTGGACGAGCCGCTCTCGGCCCTGGACCGGAAGATCCGGGAGCAGATGCAGATCGAAGTACGCCGTATCCAGCGGGAGATCGGCATCACCACCGTCTTTGTCACCCACGACCAGGGGGAGGCGCTCTCCATGGCCGACCGGGTGCTGTTGATGCACGGCGGGCAGATCATCGAAGACAATACCCCCGCCGAGGTGTACCTCCACCCCAAATCCGCCTTTGCCGCCGACTTTATCGGGGCCTCCAACGTGCTGGAGGGCCGCTACGAACATGGCCGGGTGAACGCCGGGGGGCTGGCCCTGCCCGTGGGCGAGCAGGCCGTCTCCGACGGCGCCCGGGTGCGCGCGCTTATCAAGGAGGAGAACCTGGCCCTCCTCCCCCCGGGCCAGGGGGATCTGAGCGCCCGGATCCAGGACAAACTGTTTTTGGGCCAGTCCATCCGCATCACGCTGCGCTGCGGGGAGCGCATCCTGTTCGCCCTGATCCCCGCCCGGGAAGCCGAACCGCTCACCGTGGGCTCCGACGTGGACCTGCGGGTCATGGGCGCGTCGGTGTTCGCTTTGTAACCCCCCGGCCGTCCCCGCGGGGCTGTCCAATCAAACACCGCGTGCGTGCGCGGTAAGGAGGGCATTATGTTTCAAATTTCAAGGGAAAAATACTTTAATACCTGGAGCGCCAAAAGTCCGGCGGCCATGATGTTTCTGCCTGCCCGGCTGTCCGTGTCTCTGGGGGCGTACAGCTTTTCCAGCGGCGCCTACACCAGCTTCCCCTTCAGCGAACACATCAAGCTCTATGAGCACGACGCCGACGGCCGCTACTGCCGTCTGACCGCCGAGCACAACGGCACGGTACTCCAGCTGGAATACTGGAAGAGCGACCCCTGGACCGTCCGGGGCCGGGTGAGCACCCTGGCCAACGGGGAATGGGGCCTGCGCTTTCTGCCCGTGCTCACCGTCGGGTTCGAGGGGGACGGCTGCGTCTCCCGCGCGCCGGACGGAAGCGTCGCCATGGCCCTGCGCAGCTACCGCTTTGCGGTGGCGCTGAAGGACCGCCCCATCCGGGAGTGCCTGACCGACGACGAGGGCTACGTGGGCCGCCGCATGGAAGAGCTGGGCTATTACGCCCCTCTGGAAGACGCTCCCCGGCCCAGGTACCGCAGCTTCCTCTATAACCTGGAGGAGACCCCGGTCATCGACTTCGCCCTGTGCGCAGCCAATGGGGATGCCGGCGCCCGCGCGGGGGCGGAAGCCGCCCTGGCGCTGGAGCAGGACGCGCTGGACGCCATCCGCGCCCGGGCGGGAGAAGCCCTGCAGCAGGAGGGCCGCTTCGGCTGCTGCGCGGAGGCCCTGCGGGACGTGATGGCCTGGAACACCTTGGCCGACTTCAAAAACGGCCGGGTGCTCACCTCCCTCACCCGTTTCTGGATCGATAAGAAGTTCGGCGGCTGGTTCCTCTGGCTGGACGACGTGCTCTACCACGCCCTCTGCGCCGCCTGGTCCGGCGATTGGGCCACCGCCCGCTGCAACATCTGCGCCAGCATGGAGAACGCCGTCCCCGCCGGGAACCTGGCCTGCCTCATGTCGGAGTTTACCGAGTGGGTGGACCGCTCCCAGCCGCCCATCTTCGGCTATATCGTACTGAAATACTATGAGCTGACCCACGACCTTTCCCTGGTACGCCAGGTGTTCCCCACCCTGCACCGGGCGCATCTGTGGTGGTTTGAGCACCGGGACGGCAACGGCAACGGCGTGCTGGAGTACGGCAGCTCCCCCGACTGCGGGGACGGCCATTTCAAGCGCACCAAGCTGGCCGCCAAGGACGAGGCCGCCATGGACAACAGCCCCATGTACGACAGCGCCCGCTTCGTGCCTGAGGCAGGCACCCTTAACATGGAGGACGTGGCCCTCAACAGCCTGCTGGCGCTGGAGGGAGAGTCCCTGGCCAAGCTGGCCCGGGCGCTGGGGGACGCGGATACGGCCCGGACGCTGAGCGCCCAGACCGACGCCTTCAAGCGCCGCATCGACGAGCGGCTCTGGGACGAGGAGCGGGGACTTTACGCCAACCGCCACTGGGAAAACGGCTTTGTCAGCCCCTCCCCCACCAGCTTCTATCCCCTGGTGGCCGGCATTCCAACTCCGGAGCGGGCGCGCCGTCTGGTGGAGCACATCTTCGACGAGAGCGAATTCTGGACGGCGGCTCCCCTGCCCTCCATCTGGCAGAAGGACCCCGCGGTCCGGGACGACGTGTACTGGCGGGGGCGCATGTGGCCGCCGCTGAACTTCTTCACCTACCTGGGCCTCAAGCGCTACGGCTTCCAGGAGGAAGCCCACCGCCTGGCGCAGCGCAGCGCCCAGGTCTTCGCCCGAGCCTGGGAGGAGGAACGGGCCTGCTATGAGAATTACAACACCTTCACCGGCGTGGGAAAGAGCGTGGACGCCGACCCCTTCTACGGCTGGGGCGCTCTGCTGCCCCTAATGTGGGTGCTGGAATTTGTAGACACCGACCCCGACGGCGGTCTGAGCTTCGGCTCGATCTCCGGAGAGGCGATGCAGCTGCGCCACCTGCGCACCTATCTGGGCCAGATGGAGCTGCGCCTGGGCGACGCCGCGCAGGTGGACCTGGACGGCCGGACCGTCTTCCGCTCCAACGCCCGGGGACGCTTCTCCGGCTTCCTCTATGAAAGCCACTACGCGCAGCTCACCGTCCCGGCCCAACCGGAGGAGACCTGGGTGGAATTCCCGGCCGCCGAACCGGTATCTGTCTGCGTGAATGGAGCGGCCGTCCCTCCCGCCGCCCGCATCTCCCTCCCGGCGGGACGCGCCGCCCGCATCCAGCTCTGGTACTGAGGGGGGACGCCGGATGAAGGTACTGTGCGTCGGCTCTCTCAATTTGGATTATACCTATCAGGTGGACCACTTCGTCCGCCCCGGCGAGACCCTGGCCGCCCGGGCGCGGAGCGTCCATTGCGGCGGCAAGGGGCTGAACCAGTCCATCGCCGCCGCCAAGGCCGGCCTGCAGGTCTGGCACGCCGGTCTGGTGGGGACGGGCGGCGCGCCGCTCCTGGACGCGCTGCAGCGCTACGGGGTGGATACCGGCCTGATCCGCGCCCTGGACCAGCCCTGCGGGCACACCGTCATCCAGGTGACGGAAGCCGGGGAAAACTGCATTCTCCTCTACGGCGGCACCAACACCTGCCTGACCGAGTCTTTTGTGGATGAGACGCTCTGCCGTTTTGCACCGGGGGATGTGCTGCTCCTGCAAAACGAGGTCAACGGCATCCCCTACCTGATCCGGCAGGCGGTCCGCCGGGGCCTGCGGGTGGCCTTCAACGCCGCCCCCATGGCGCCGGAGGTGGCGGATTACCCGCTGGAACTGCTCTCCTGGCTGGTCATCAACGAGGGGGAGGGCGCCGCCCTGGCGGGAACCCAGGCGCCCGCGGACATTCTGGACCGTCTGGCCCAGCGCTGCCCCGATACCCAGCTGCTGCTCACGCTGGGCGCCGGGGGCTCCGTCTGCCGCGCCGGCGGGGAGACCTGGTCCTGCGGCGTTTTTCCGGTGCGTCCGGTGGACACCACCGCAGCGGGGGACACCTTTCTGGGCTACTATCTGGGCGCGCTGCTCGCCGGCGCTCCCATACCGGAAGCCCTCCGGCTCTCCTCCGCCGCCAGCGCCCTGTGCATCCAGCGCCGGGGCGCGGCCGACGCCATTCCCCTGCTGGAGGAGGTCCGCGCCGCCCTGGCCGCGGGCAGCCTGGGGGAAATGGGGAAAGGAGCTTCTTTATGAAAAAAGGCAAGCTGCTCCACAGCGCGCTTTCCCATGAGATCGCCAAGCTGGGACACACCCAGACCTTGGTCCTGGGCGACGCGGGGCTTCCCATCCCGCCCGAGACCCGGCGGATCGATCTGGCCGTCACACAGGGCGTTCCCGCGCTCCTGTCCGTGCTGGACGCCGTGTTGTCCGAGCTGGCCGTGCAGAAGATCACGCTGGCCGAGGAGATCAAGACGGCCAGCCCGGAAATGGACCGTTCCATTCGCAGCCGCTTTCCGGGCACGCAGATCTGCTACGTCCCTCACGAGGCGTTCAAAGCCCTGCTTCCTCAGGCCGCCTGCGTGGTGCGCACCGGGGAGACCACTTCCTATGCCAACGTGATCCTGGAGTCCGGCGTCACCTTTTAGCGTCGGTCCTCCAGCCTTCGGAACGGCTGGCAGCGGGAGATTTTTGCCGGACAAGCAGCTTCCCGCCGCAAGCCTGCCGGATTCCCGGGGAAACCCAGGCCGTCCGGGCAAAAAAGACCCGCTGCCCCGGCGCTTGTAATACTGTTTCTTAATAAAAAAGTTTAGTAAGCCTTTTTATTGCGGCGTATGACGCCGCAGCGCCTGTGGCGTAAGCAACAGTATTGACGACATTCCTGGCGGCTACGCCGCCGAGCCACATTCTGTGGCCTCCACAAAACGGTTCAACCGTTTTATGGAGAATTGGTATAAGATTGGGATACAGACCCTGGGGCTTGCGGCGCCGTTCCATCCGCATTATAATAGGGGTTCCCGGCCATAGCCGGGGACCCCTCAGTTTTTTCCGCAGGCGCCTTGCCGCTTTGCCGGCGGCGCCCCCCATTCCTATGATGAAAGAGGATCCCGATGAACGAAAAAGAAATCGCAGAGCTGCGCCGCCGTTTCCGGCCGGAGAAGACCAGCATCACGCACATCCGCGGCTGCTGTGTCAACGAAAACCGGGAGATCGTCTCCCAATTTGACCAGTCCCTGGCCCTCCTGTCCCAGGAGGAAAGCGAAAAATTTCTCTCCCTTCTCCGCAAGACGCTCTCCGGCGGCATAGGCAAAAACCTGGTGGACATCACCTTTACCACCCAGCAGGTGGTGGACAGTCCGGAGCACAGGCTCCTCATGGCCCTGCGCAGCTCCGCCCTGAAGGACGAGCAGGCGGTGCAGACCTTTTTCCAGCAGGTGATCGGCAGCCTGTCGCTGGAGGGCAATTACCTGATCCTGCTGGCCCGGGACGCCTACGACGTACCTTACCGCTCCCGGGACGGGGAACGGCAGGACGACGCCTCCGCCGAGGTCTTCTCCTACCTTCTGTGCGCGGTGTGCCCCGTCAAACAGACCAAGCCGGGCCTGAGCTACCATATCCGGGAAAACGAGTTCTGCACGCCGGTGCCGGACTGGCTGGTCTCCGCCCCCGAGCTGGGCTTTCTCTTTCCCGCCTTTGACGAGCGCACCACCAACCTGTATAACGCGCTGTACTACACGCGGGACACCGCGGAAAATCACCCGGAGGTCGTGGACGCACTCTTCCGCAGCCCCATCCCCATGCCCGCCTCCGCCCAGAAAGAGACGTTCCAGTCCCTGCTGGGCGATACGCTTGGAGCGGATTGCAGCCTGGAGGTGGTGCAGGCCGTGCAGGAGCAGCTGTGCCAGCTCATTCAGGAGCACAAGGAATGCAGGCAGGCCGAGCCGCTGACCCTGTCCAAGGGCACGGTAACGTGCGTGCTCCGGTCCTGCGGCGTATCAGACCGCCACGCGGAGTCCTTCGACGGAAAGTATGACGAGGCCTTCGGCCCGGACGCCGCCCTGAGCCCCGGCAATCTGGTGGACACCAGGCAGCTGGAGCTGCGCACCCCGGACGTGACCATCCGGGTCAGCGCCGAACGGGGCGATCTGGTAGACACCCGCGTCATCGACGGAGTCAAGTACATCCTCATTCGCGCCGACGAGGGCGTACAGGTCAACGGCGTCAACGTACAGATCTCCTGACCGCCTGCGCGCTTCGCCCTTCCATGCAAAACGGCCCGCGCCCCGAATCAAAGGGGGTGCGGGCCGCTTTCGCCGGGTCTGCGCCTGTTCAGCCGCCCGTCTCCAGCAGCAGCTCGTACACGGCGCCATGCACATAGTCGATCTCTTCAAAGCGGGTGAACGGTCCCACGGAAAAGCGCACCGCCCCCTGCGGGAAGGTCCCCAGCGTCCGGTGGGCCATAGGCGCGCAATGGAGGCCGCAGCGGGTCTCGATCCCATACTCCTGTTCCAGACGGAAGGCCATCTCTCCGTTATCGGCGTGAAGGAAGTCCACCGACACCACACCGGTGCGGCGCTTCACCTCCCGGGTCCCCAACACCCGCAGGCCGTCCTCCTCCAGCTCCATCAGCCGCGCCCAGAGGTGTCCGCCCAATTTGCGCACCCGGTCCCGGAGGGGCGCTCCCATCCGCTCCAGATAATCCAGCGCGGCTCCCAGGCCGTAAATGCCCGGCAGGTTGAGGGTGCCCGCCTCCAGCCGGTCGGGCAGGAACGGCGGCATATCCAGCGATTCGGACCGGCTGCCGGTACCGCCGGAGAGCAGCGGCTCCAGTTCGGCCGCCAGCGCGTCGGTAACCACCACGCCCCCGATGCCCTGGGGGCCCAGCAGTCCCTTGTGGCCCGGGAAGGCCAGGCCGTCGATCCCCATCGCGGCCATATCCACCGGCACGCACCCCAGCGTCTGAGCCGCGTCCACCAGGAAAAAGATGCCCCGCGCACGGCACATCGCCCCAATCTCCCCAATGGGAAACAGGGTGCCCGACACGTTGGAGGCATGCGTCAGGATCACGCAGCGGGTGTCTTGCGTCAGCATTTCCTCCGCCTGCTCCAGCAAAAGCTCCCCCTGCCCGTTGCAGGGCAGGCGGTCCACACGCACGCCTGCCGCCTCCAGCTGGTTCAGGGGGCGCAGCACCGCGTTGTGCTCCATTGCGGAGGTGACCGCCCGGTCGCCGGGCCGCAGCAGGCCCTTGAGCAGCAGGTTCAGGCCATGGGTGGCGCCGCCCGTGAAGACCACGTTCCGCGTCCCCGGGCCGCCCACCAGGGCGTTCAGCCGCTCCCGCACCGACAGGACGGTCCGCCCCGCCGCGCAGGCTCCGGGGTAGCTGCCCCGGCCGACGTTGCAGCCGATCCGGCCGATATAATCCGCCATGGCCTCTCCCACGCCGGGTGCCTTGGGAAACGCGGTGGCCCCGTTATCCAGATATACCCTTCTCATGCCGTTTCCTCACAATTCGCTCTCCACCGCCAGGCGGATACTGTACCCCGCCTGCTGCAGCCGGGGCAGGATGCGGGACAAGATCCCGGCGCCCGCGGCGCCGTCGTCCAGGGTAATACGCACGCTTCCGCGCTCCGCCGCCGCCGCCAGGATGGCGTTTGCCTGGGCGGCCTGGCCCCGTCCGTCGTCCAAGCCGTCCACATTGCCTGTCCAGCAGGCCCAGCCCAGCTGCGTCAGCCATCGGAGCACCTGGCCGTCGTTCTGCTCCAGCGCCGCGGTATGGATCCGCAGGCGGGCGATGCGCTCCAGCAGGGCGCTGCCCTGGGACAACGACGCCTGGACCGCATCCAGATCGCCGCCCGGGAGCAGCAGCCCCACTGCGTGGCCGGAGCCCACCACACGCCGCACCTGATCACCCCTTCCGGCCAGATCCTCCGGCCAGAACAGGAACAGGGCACGCACGCCGCTGCGGTCCAGCGTATCGAGGATCGCCTCCAGTCCGCTGCCGTCGGTACACTGGAAGGCCAGATACAGCCGCACGCCGTTCCGGTCCGGCGTCTCAGCCCCGCCCGGCGTGGGCGCGGACGGGACCGTCTGTCCCGGAGCCGTCGTGACCGCCGGAACGCTGGCGGAGGGCGACAAGCTGCGGATATAATCGTTGTACCGGTTCTGGAGCCGGCCGGAGACCATCGCCACCTCCAAAAATTCCTGGGTGCTCAGGCTCTCCTTGCCGTTTGTCAGCCGCAGGAACGTTCCGTAGGGCGTCAGCCGCTGGCTGGTGGTCAGCTCGCAATAGCGGCTGACCCGGTTCAGCGGCAGGAAAATGGTCCCGTTTCGGATAATGGCGCGCATGCCCATGCTCTCTCCGGTATTCTGATCGGTGCAGGTACCGGCGTTCAGATCGAAGCGCAGGGTCCCGCCGATGCGGTACATATACAGATAATACCCCGAATCATCCCGCATTACGCTGAAGGATACCCCCAGGGCCACTCCGGTCACATTTCCGTCGAAGAGGGTATAGGGCGCGTACAGCACTCCGTCGGACTGAAAGGGCATGGCCTCGGCGGACATGTCCACAAAGCGGTCGTTCACCGCCATCTGATAGACCGATTCCTCCGATGCGGCGGCGGAGAGCGCCAGCGCCATCACCAGAGCCGCCGCGCAAAGGCAGGCCAGCAGCCGCCGGAGTCGTTTCATTCCATACCACCCCCCAGATCATTTGCCTTGGGCTTTGCTGCATTATATCATTTTTTAAACCGTATGGCAACCGGCCGCGCCGGACGGAATCGCCCGCTTGCACCGGCAGGCGGCGCATAGTATAATAGATTTGCCTGACCTTGGATTTAACCGGATTTTAAGAAAGTCTAAAGGCCAATTTAGCCCGCGCCGGTTATACTTTCT
Source organism: Flavonifractor sp. DFI.6.63 (assembly GCF_024462255.1). NCBI lineage: Bacteria > Bacillati > Bacillota > Clostridia > Eubacteriales > Oscillospiraceae > Flavonifractor > Flavonifractor sp. DFI.6.63. Next base: position 29,578 of record NZ_JANGBE010000040.1, read on the forward strand.
ACAGAACAACCGGCGAAAGGATGTGCACCCTATGGCGGTCACGTTGGAACAAGTGGAGCGGCTGCGGGAAGAAGCGGACCTGTCTTACGAGGAGGCCCGCGCCCTGCTGGAACAGACGCAGGGCGACCTGCTGGAGGCCCTGATTCTGCTGGAGCGGCAGGGCCGCACCAGGGGCGCAGCCAAAAGCGCCTACTACTCCACCCGGCCCAGCCGGGATGCGGCGGAGGGGGCCGCCCTGGTCCCCACAGCGCCCTCCCGGGGCGGCCGCCGCAGAAGCGCGGGCCAGGACGCGGAGCGCCCCGGCTTCCGGGCTCAGCTCAAGGCCTTGCTGCTGGCCGCTGTGGATCTGCTGCGGCACAGCACCGTCAATCAGTTTGAGGTTTGGCGGCATGGGGAGATGATGACCTCCCTGCCGGTACTGATCCTGATCCTGCTCATCCTTGTGGCCTTCTGGATCTCCGTGCCGCTGCTCCTTTTGGGATTGTTTTTCGGATGCAGATACCGTTTTTCCGGCCCGGATCTGGAAAAAAGCGGGGCAGGAGACGCCGTCAACCGGGTGACGGGCGTCGTCGGCGATGCGGTGGAGCAGGTGAAGGACGCGTTTACCCGCGCCGCGCAAGGCAAGGACGACCCCAAAAAGTAACCCGCGCACAGCCCCGGCTGGAACGCGCGATTCGATGGGAGGAGGCGGCGGCATGGCCGAAAAGATCCTTTTGGTGGAGGATGAGGAGAAACTGGCCCGCATGGTGGAGCTGGAGCTGCAATACGAGGGATACCAGGTGGATAAGGCCTTCGACGGCCGGACCGGACTGGACCGCGCTCTGTCGGGAGAATACGACCTGGTGCTGCTGGACATCATGCTTCCCGCCCTGTCGGGCATGGAGGTGCTGCGCCGCCTGCGGAAGGAGAGCCAGCTGCCCGTTATCATGCTCACCGCCCGGGATACGGTGGTGGATAAGGTCTCCGGCCTGGACATGGGGGCCGACGATTACATCACCAAGCCCTTCGCCATCGAGGAGCTTCTGGCCCGCATCCGGGCCGCCCTGCGCAAGCGCCCCGCCCAGGCCGCGGAAGAGCCCCGCAGCCTGCTCGCCGCGGGGGCGCTCACCATGGACACCGAGCGCCACGAGGTGGAGGTGCGCGGTCAGAGCGTGGAGCTGACCCGCCGGGAGTTTGACCTGCTGCGCTACCTGCTGGAGAACAAGGAGAAGGTCATCTCCCGGGAATCTCTGCTGGATCACGTGTGGGGCTTCGATTTTGTGGGGGAGACCAACGCTGTGGACGTGTATATCCGCTTTCTTCGCTCCAAAATCGACGAACGCTTTGACATCAAGCTGATCCACACCGTCCGGGGTGTGGGATATGTCATCCGCGAGGACGGGAACGGCTGACGGCTCCGGGCCGGGAGCGCCGGACCGATCCTCCGCCGCCCGCACGGATGCGGGCCGGCATTTACAGGAAAAGAGGGACCGGATCATGGACATCAACGCCATCGTATACACCAGCGCCACCGGCTTTACCGCCCGCTACGCCGCCCTGCTGGCCGAGCGGACCCGCCTGCCGGCTTACGAGCTGGCTCAGGCCGGAACCGCGCTTTCCAAGCGCGCCCCCGTGCTCTATTTGGGCTGGCTGTGCGCCGGCGGGATCAAAGGGCTGAAAAAGGCCGCCGCACGCTTTGACGTGAAGGCCGTCTGCGCTGTGGGCATGTCCCTTCCAGACCCGGCCTATACCGCCAAGCTGGCCTTGCCCGCCGCGCTGAAGCAGGTCCCGCTGTTTTATCTGCGGGGCGGCTATGCCCCTGACCGGCTCACCGGCATCTATCGGCCTATGATGGCCCTGATGGCCAAGGCCGTGACCAAGACCCCGCCCAAGGACGCCGGAGAACGCGCCATGCAGGCTGCCTTCCTCCACGGCGGCGACTGGGTGAGCGAACAGGCCCTGACGCCGGTGCTGGAGCGGCTGGCCGAACGATAAGGAGGCACCGTGATGACCCGCAACCCCAACAACAAGCCGCCCGGACGGATCAGATCCTCCATTGTGGCCCGGCTGAATACCCGGCTGTTCTTCCGGCTGCTGGGCATCTATTTCTGCATGGATCTGCTGCTCTGCCTGCTGTTCTCCGGCGGACTGTTTTTCTATGCCGAGCGGCAGGCTGCGGACATCAGCCTTCTGGTCCAGGAGCGGGGCGTGCCCACGGCGGAGGCAAGCGCGTGGATGCAGGCGGGCGACTCCATCGTCACCGCGGGCATCTCCGAGGTGCAGGGGATACCCCTGCCCGGCTGGCTGCCCTCTCCTGCGGAGACCACCGGGGGAGTGCGGTACTTCGACCCCGGTGACACAGAGCTGTTCTCCCTTGTCACCTTCCATACCGGCGGCGTGACCAGCTACACCCTTCAAATGGATTCCGACGGCACGCCCTATACCATCTGGCTGGATCTGTCCGCCCCCGCGTCCATCTTCCTCTTCGCCGCCCGGGTCCTGCTGATCTGCCAGCTGGTGAGTTTGATCTCCAACCTGTTTAAAAACGCCGGGTCCATCAAGAAGGTGCTGCGTCCCATCCAGGAGCTGGCCGCCACTGCCGCCAAGCTCAACAACGTCTCCGGCATGTCGCCGGAGGAGCTGAAGGTGCTGGCCGGAAAGCTGGATGAGATCAACGCCACCCATCTGGACCAGCGCATCAATCTGCCCGGAACCCAGAAGGAGCTTCAGACTCTGGCGCAGGCCATCAATGCCATGCTGGACCGGATCAATGAGGCCTACCGCTCTCAGATGCGGTTTGTCTCTGACGCCAGCCACGAACTGCGTACCCCCATCGCGGTCATCCAGGGATACGCCAACCTGCTCAACCGCTGGGGGAAGGACGATCCGGCCACCCGGCAGGAGGCCATCGACGCCATCCGGCAGGAGGCCGATTCCATGAAGGAGCTGGTGGAGCAGCTGCTTTTCCTAGCCCGCGGCGACAACGACTCCATGCACATCCAGATGGAGGCCTTCGACCTCACCGAGGTGGCCGCCGAGGTGCTGCGCGAGACGGAGATGATCGACCAGACCCATCGCTTTGCATCCCATTGGGACGGGGCGGTCCCCGTCTTCGCAGACATGGGGCTGATGAAGCAGTGCCTGCGCATCCTGGTGGACAACTCCATCAAATATACCCCCGCCGGCGGTCTCATCACCCTGCGCTCCTCTGTTGCGGACGGCGCGGCCCGCATCTCGGTCCAGGACGAGGGACAGGGCATCGATTCCGAAAGCCTGCCTCATATCTTTGAGCGCTTTTACCGCACCGATGTGTCTCGTGCCCGCCAGACCGGCGGTACCGGCCTGGGTCTGGCAATCGCCAAGTGGATCGTCGACCGCCACGGCGGCTGGTTCGAGGTGCGCTCCTGGCCCGGTGTGGGGACCCGCATGACCGTTGTGCTTCCCCTGGCCAACCTGGGCGGGCAGAGCGACGACAGCCAGGAAGACCCCGGAGCGGACGCCAGGCAGAGTGCCTGACGGCGGCGCGCCCAAAAGTGTCCCGCCCCCAGTCAAGTAGACAGGTGAAAAAAGAAAAATTACGCCACGAGGGTCTGGTTCCTGTAAGCAAGGGGAGCCAGGCCCTTTAACTTAGCTTGAAGTCGCCTTGTATTGTAAAAGTCCATGTA